>JAKFXC010000020.1 GCA_021731625.1 Candidatus Omnitrophota bacterium | reverse complement strand
GGTTACTTCCAGTCCACAAAAACATTATCCGTGGCCATTCAGGTCTTAATTGATAACATCGCCACCGGCAAATGGCGCAAGGCAGTTCCGGCCGTTTATGACAATCAATACGAAATTCATCAAATGTTCAGGCAACGCTATGGCTCAGATTAACGGCTCAGACACAATGTTCTGGACAAGTCCCGAATGTTTAGACTAGAAACAAAAACCTCCGCTGGGCGCTTCCTTGATCTGCTCATATATCCTCCCATGTATTTGTTAACTACATAGAAGAATATGCCTCTGCAATATTAAATCCTTTCATATCAAGCCAATATTTACATTCCATACCTGCTTTCCGTGCATGAATATGGATTGGTTCACTATTATTCATTTGAATAAAAGAATAATCTCCACCCTAAAATCTCTAGTACCGTCGGCATAATTAAACCATGCCATAACAAAAAAGGCGCTGCAAACTTAAGGTTTACAGCGCCTCATGATATTGGCTCCCCCACGTGGACCAGTTTTGCAACTGGCTAGCAGCCGAGGAAGAAACCCCTGCCGATTATCCTATGACCGTATTTTAAACCTTGTGTCCTTAGTGTTTGTGTCCGTGGTGCCCGTCCATTTTATCGCCCTTGCCTTTTTTCATGCACATCTCGCACATCTTGCCGTCTTTACACATCGGGCACCTGTCTTTGACTTCTTCCCATTTCTTAAACTGAGCTTCGTTTAAAACTCCCTTAAGCTGGGCTTTGAAATCGTCATGAAGAGCTTCCATGGCCTTGTGTTTTTCGTCCATGAGCTTTTGTTTCTTTTCCATCTTAGCCGTCATGATTTGTTTAACCTGGGCCGCTTGTTCATCGGTTAGAACCAGTTCCTTCTTCATCATATCCAGCTTCGCGTCCCCCATGGCCTTCATATCAGACTTAGACGCTTCTCCTATGCCGCATTTACCGCAATGCGCCTGAGCTGTACCAACGGCCAAAAACAATCCAACGACCAGCATTCCTAAGATCCTTGTCATACGTCCTCCTTAAATTGGTTTTCATTACAAACAACTGTAGACTAAAAGCGCCTCCGTGTAAAGAGTTTCCTGCTGCAGCCACTGCCCTTTTTATAGCTTAGACAGTTAATTCCCTCTGGTGGACGAGTTTTGTAGCTGGCTTTTGTGGCACGTTAACGATGTTTTTTTCTAATTGACGGTGACCGGCACGGATCGCACCACATCCGTGTAACCATCATTGCGCAAGTAACGGAACTCGTATGTGCCACTGGTCAAAGGCGCTGTGGTATTAAACGTCCCCGAAGTCGCCCCATTCGTGTACACCCACTGCTTATAGGCGGTATTTGGGTCGCCAACCCTGTACAAAGAGATCCAATCCTTAGCAAAGGTCTGACCTGCCGGCGCTGTCCAACTGACGGACAAAGCCCCTCCCACATTCACCAACGTTGATGACACATTCAATGTAAATAAAGACGCTTGACCTATGATATAGGTGGCTGTCGCCACAGCGCTGTCTGTCAGTCCGCTTAACCGGGCGATGGCCTTAATCGTCGTTGTATTGGACACCGTGATTGGACCAACATAAAGAGTCGAACTCGTGGTTGGCGTGCTGCCATCGATTGTGTACCGGATCTCTGCTCCACTGGTTGCACTGCTTAAGCTCACGTTCTGCGCGCTGGTATAACTTCCTCCAGCGGGGGAGAAAGATGGCGTTGCAACTAGATTCGGTATCGTTACCGTCACTTGAGCGGACCTTACGACATCGGTGTAGCCATCATTGCGCAAGTAACGGAACTCGTATGTGCCACTGGTCAAAGGCGCTGTGGTATTAAACGTCCCCGAAGTCGCCCCATTCGTGTACACCCACTGCTTATAGGCGGTATTTGGGTCGCCAACCCTGTACAAAGAGATCCAATCCTTAGCAAAGGTCTGACCTGCCGGCGCTGTCCAACTGACGGACAAAGCCCCTCCCACATTCACCAACGTTGATGACACATTCAATGTAAATAAAGACGCTTGACCTATGATATAGGTGGCTGTCGCCACAGCGCTGTCTGTCAGTCCGCTTTGCCGAGCAATGGCCTTGATCGTCGTCGAACTTGAGACCGTAATCGGACCAGTATAGAGAGTCGACGTGGCCGTCGGCGGGCTGCCATCGATTGTGTACCGGATCTCTGCTCCACTGGTGGCACTGCTTAAGCTCACGTTCTGCGCGCTGGTATAACTTCCTCCAGCGGGAGAGAAAGATGGCGTTGCCACCAGATTCAGTGTCGTCACGGTCACTTGAGCGGATCTTACGACATCGGTGTAGCCATCATTGCGCAAGTAACGGAACTCGTATGTGCCACTGGTCAAAGGCGCTGTGGTATTAAACGTCCCCGAAGTCGCCCCATTCGTATACACCCACTGCTTATAGGCGGTATTTGGGTCGCCAACCCTGTACAAAGAAATCCAATCTTTAGCAAAGGTCTGACCTGCCGGCGCTGTCCAACTGACGGACAAAGCCCCTCCCACATTCACTGACGTTGAAGAAACATTCAAGGAGAACACAGGCTGTGGAGTTGACTTGGTATAACTAGCTGTTACCACAAAGCTGTCTGTCTTTCCGCTTAGCCGAGCAATGGCCTTGATCGTCGTCGAACTTGAGACCGTAATCGGACCAGTATAGAGAGTCGACGTGGCCGTCGGCGGGCTGCCATCGATTGTGTACCGGATCTCCGCTCCGCTGGTGGCACTGCTTAAACTCACATTAACGGAGCCGGTAAAGGTCGGTTCCGTTGGATTAAAAACTGGAGATGATGTGGTCAACGAATCCGTAAGCCTAAAGTAGTCGAAATCACCTACCTGATTATTTGCTCCATTACTATCCATGACCAAACGCATGATATGCGTCCCTGGACTCAACGTGATCCCTGGTTTACTGATTATCTGCCAGGAGTTACTTCCGCCGGTGTTAGGAACAGAAAGGGGACCGGTCTTGTCCACACCGTCCAATTCAACGTGAAAGATTCCGCCAGCCCCGCTCGAAGCTACAGCAATTTCCAGATTATAAATATCAGCGTTTGCAACCGCAACGGTATACTCGATCCATTCCCCCGCTTCCGTTGACCATACTTTGTATCCTCCACTGGCGCCAGCGGAAAATTGTATATCCACGTGGTCCAAGAACCGAATAGGAGTAAACCAAATCTCCTTGGTCCAGTTATTGGTAGTATCAACATAAGAAACATTGGTGCCCCCGTGGTCAAAATTTTCCGCCTCGATGATGCCGGGCACGACCCCAGGGGTTCCGTTCAAAGGAACTTGTCCTTGTGATGCCCCCCACGCCGCGGGGTCTTTCATGCGCAACCACCATTCTTGTGTAGCGATTGCCGTATTCGCCCCCCACACCACCATGGTTCGGCCATTGGGGTCTTCCTTCCAAACTGGAATTTGGTTTGCCCCACCCCATCTGTCGGGTTCCCAATGACTGAATGACACTTGTTTTGTTGAGTACACGAACTCTGGCCTGGTTATACCAATGGCCCCCAAGCCATCCCAATCACCATAGGGTTCGCTATATGTTGTAGCAGAGCGAGGCCATCGGTTTTCAATCATCAATTGGCGGATTTCTGTGTTTGGAAGTTCACTTAAGCGTGATTTGGGCGTAGAGGCATAAATATCCGAGTCAACCGGAAACACCACCACTCGCATACGCTCGAAGATAATATAAGTCGCCCAAGAATCAACATAGGCATTGTATTCGTAGGCATCAAGAAGACCATTGCTAGTCCTACGGCTTCCGACCAGCCAAGCGGCGACGACCTTGTCGGCAATGGAAGGGTCCAAAAGATATGCGTCGGCAAGGGCAGAGCCCTGACCACCCATCACCACAACGAGCGGTTTGGCCGGGGTTGCCTTCCGTGCTTCATTGACGATCAACCAGCCTCCTTTTGATCCATAAGGCGGGGTGCCTTCAATAATACCGGAGGCAGGCCGCCTCGCGGTCATGCTCACGCCAGGACCAGGAGACACGTCGGGTATATTGCGCAATCCGCTGCGACGGGCTTTTGCAACCAAATCCACCCGTTCAAAAATAATATCATTCTCTGTCCTTGGGACATAAGGGGGTTGCTCACCGTTAGTGCCCGTCGAGATTATTCCGCGTAAACTAATCACTCCGGCACTAGCTAGCGCCATGATATATTCATCCGTAAACCCAGATTCTAGCCCGCCGTCATTATCATAGATGACCGGATTTGTCTGATCGAAAGGTACTGCACTCGCCGGGAACACCGCCACGGTCACGCTTTGGTTTACCATCCCGCCAGCCCCTGTGCAGCTTAAAGCATACATGGTTGTAGACGTAGGACTGATGGTTTGCGAGCCGCTGGTGCTCTTGGTTCCACTCCAACCATTACTGGCTGTACAACTGGTAGTGTTGGCACTGCTCCACGTCAGAGTACTACTCTGTCCGGCTGTCAAAAATGTAGGCGACACGTTCAACGTCAAGGTGGGCGGTACAATTTCAGGATTGACCAGAATAGAAATAGGATTTGATAAAGCCGTGGTAATTGACGCCGTGGGGTCATTATCATACCCCTGCACCGCAAAATAATACGTTGCTTGGCCCCCCGGTATATCGATTGCCTTTGATAAAATATTACCCGCATCCAAAACATTATTGAGATTTGCTGCGTTCGTACCGTAGTAAATTTTATAGCCGGCAATGGTTGGCTCAATATTCTTTAAATCACTCCAGGAGACAATCACTTGTTGCCCGCTCTGCTGCACCGCCACATTCTGAGGAGAGATGATCGACAGCGCCCACAATCGGGCCATTTGCGCATGGCCATTAACATTTGGATGAACCCCTGAGACCAGGGTGGGGTTCCTGGCATAAAAACTTAAAAAGTCAGGGCCTTTGGTTAGTGAATTTGTGGAAATTAAATTATCGATATACGGCTGCCAATTATTGCCATTTTGAGGTATGGCAAGCGTGATGTCCGCGCCAGCGGCTCCATAAGTATTTTTCAATGCATTAATGATCGACTGCATATTATTTTGAAAAGAGCTGGAGCCGGAGCCATCGTTTGTACCCAAATGCACAAGCCATTTGTTTGGATGAAGCGCTGCCATTCGGTTCTGCCAGGGTGAAGTGCCTATTCTGGACACATATCCTCCAGAATTAATGCCTGCCACCCCTTCATTTAACACAAAAACCGGACGGCCGAAATATGAGGACAGTTTATTGTTAAGGTCAATATGATGGCTGGCCTCTTGCCAATGATCCCGATAGAATCCAGCCGCCGCACCGCACTGGGGATAATTGCGGTGATCGGATGAAACGATGGGAGCAACAAACCAATCCGTATAAGGCGGGACATCATAGGCTGTCCCATCGTATCCTTCCGCAATGGAGTCCCCAATTTCAACGTAAATGTCTCCTATGCCAATATTGGTGGCATAATCGTGATTGTCCACGCCGGCAATAACATTTTGGTTGGCATCAACGATGTAAGCGTCCAGCCGATATTCCCCTTTAGCCAGTCCCACAAATGAGGCCGTAAACGGAGAGTCCATGTCAAAAATCACCGCCTGATTTGGCTGGCCTTCATTCAAAACGAACTTAACTCTGCCGGCCCCGACCACATTGGCCGCGACGTTCAGCGTCGTATTGGTTTGAATATAAGGAATGGCAAAAGCGACATTGCACTCGTCCCGCTGAATGCTGATGGTGGCTACATTAGGGGCTAGAGATACGTTTCTAGAAGGTGAGGTGATGGTGATGAGGGGCGAAGCATAAAGCGATGAAACAGATAAAATCCAAGTCAATACCAGAAATGCGCACGCCCTAAAGCAAAATAGATCGCTTTTTCTTGGGAACATAATTTTTCTGCGGGTTTCCGTTGAATATTCTACAGGTTTGACGACTCCCCTATGACTATAAGCAAATATGGTACCTAGAAATAGTAGATTAGTCAAAATTTAGTTTTTTCATGCCATCGCTCCTCGACGCAAAGTGGCCTGAAGCGTTATCTGCTTATCCCCCTAGTGGACGAGTTTTGCAACTGGCTTCAAACTAACCGTCGATCTTCATTTTCTCATCATTTTTGCGTACCATAAAAAACGTGCAAACTTCTTTCGACTCCAGTAATACTTTCCATCTTTTGCCATTGACCAAATATTACGGCACTCATTTGCTAGAGGATCGAGGTATGCTTCATTGTCGCCGCGTAATAACTTCTTTACTCTTAAACGAATTACCTTGTTGCAAGCTCTCTTGTCCCACTGCTCACTCTTGGCAGTAGTAATTCCACTGATTGGAGTGCGCCTCCTTGATCTGCTCATATATCCTCCTATGTAGTTGTTAACTACATAAGGGACATCTGCTTTCCATATTTTTTGGTTTCCATTTTAAGCGCCCTCCAAACTTAATGACCTACGTGTAATTCTTTACGTATCAGGCGGCTAACTAAATCAACAACGGGTTCTTTTTTGCTTTGAGCCAATTTTTTCAAACGATTTTGAAGTTTTAAGTTCAAATAAATTGGTAAGTGCAATTTAACCCCTTTTTTATAAAATTGCCCCTGAACTGCTTTTGAGAAATCATATTCCTTTTTCATTTTAACTTTTCTCCCGATATTGTTTTATGACTCAATGCTTTTTTTAGTTGAACTTCCGCAGGGTTCTCCACGATTTTTGCCCTCCAGAATGCTCTATATTCGACGATCTCAACCTGAGCCTACCTGGATGACGTCGGTATTTTGAATTAATTGATTATTTGTCGACGATCTTTTATTCAACCGTTGTTTAACAATCTCCCGTAATTTATAGCGCAATATCTTCAGGTAACGAAAACCCTTGATCTTACGCAGCCGCGGCTCAATGTCCATGAGACTGGCCGCCGTCCAGCGCAATATTTGGTTGCTATTGTGCCAACGGTCAACCTTGTCGGTATATTGGCCCATCTGACTCATCACCGATTCAATGCAGTTGGTCGTGCTTAAACTTTTGCTCAACTCCGACGACAATCCTAATTGGTGCAGGGTCAAGGTCTCCTCAAGCCCTTCCAGAAGGCTGTTGGCCGCCGCTTCATTAACCCGGACTAATTCTTGATAAAGTTTTTTCAACTCTGCTTCAGCCTCTTTGTGTGTCGTTTTGGCATAAGCCTCCTGCATGCGCAGGCGGCAGAGGTCCTTTTGTGATTCGCCCAAATAAGCGATCACATTCTCACGCTTGTGCCAATGGCAGCGCTGGACCAAAGCATATTCCGCCAGACGGTGCTCAATGGCCTTTTTGATGCCTTTGCTGCCGTCGATTATAAACAAAATTCCGTCCTCAAACTTAAGCCCTCGTTCAATCAGCCGGCTTAACCATTGTTCAATGGCTTTTGAGTTCTCGCTGTGAATGTGTATAATACCCAGCATCAACTTATCGCCATCCATGGTAACCCCCATGGCCACAACCAAGCCATCGGCCGCATAACGCTTGGCATCAATGAACACCACCACAATGTCATATTTAGCCAAAGAACGCTCCTGCAATGTTTTAAGCATATCTGCGGACTTGACTTTAAACCGTTTGGACAAATTGGAAGCGCTTAACCCAAATGCTTCTGCCGCGAGCGATGCGCTCTCATGGTATTTATGCGTGCTTAATCCGTGCAGAAGTTTTAAGACCGTATTATTGTCGTCGGCAAACGGCTTGCGAAAACGCCGGTACGACTCCAAGGGCACCTCCGTGTTGGTCAATGTATTGCGTACCCGCGGGACTCTCACCGGAAACTTTTGGTCCCTTAAATACACCGACCCGTTTTGCTCTCCCCAGGGCGCATTCTCTGTGCCGCGACTGTGCTTTGGTCCGGTCAGTCGCTTGAATTCGCTTTGCAATTCTTCGGCCACCGTCTTTAATCCCAGCGGAATCAATTCCTGGAGCACGGACATCTTCACATCGAACTCCTCGCTAAAACTGTCCATGATTTTGCTCATCACGCCTTTGCGTTTATCACTGATTTTAATCTTGGCACGACCGCGCTTCTTTGATACATTGTTCATGGGCATGGGTTCATCCTCCTTTTATTGGTTAATAGAGCTTCCGCAAACTCTATTTTAGGAGAACCCTGCCTTTTTTATTGCTGAATTTCAACTAAGATTAGCATTCAAACTTGTTTTATCTCTTTCTTAGTGGCTCTTCTTGCTGAAACATCTCGTTTTGGTACGTTCAATCATAACGACACTAGGCAATTAACTCCCCCAAGTGGACGAGTTTTGCACTGGCTATCTATGGAACCATGTTATAAATTTGATTGTGTTGGCCCGTAGAGTAGTTATCTCCAATGTCAACAAACCTTAATTTCAATTCCTTATATTCCATAGAAACCTTAATGGTTGTAAACAATAGTATGGCATTTAAGATTATTAAGAAAATAATAAGTTTATTCTTCATAACAAATCCCCTAGTGGACGAGTTTTGCAACTGGCTAGCTAGTTTAGAGCAAGACGATGTTGGGCTATGGCTAAGTCCCTTTGAGTTTGAAGGTTCATCCAAAACTCAGGGCTTGTCTTAAAGAAACGCGCCAAAAGGATAGCCGTTTCTGGAGTCATGTCTCTTTTTCCATTTATAAGGGTATTAACGCGTTGAATTGGAACTTTAAGCTTTCTGGCAAGCTCGACCTGGGAAATCTTCTTAGGAATAATAAATTCTTCTAATAAGATCTCTCCGGGATGAACGGGTATACGGTTTTTAGGAATCATGTCTGTCCTCCCCTTAATGGTAATCAATAATTTCAACTTCGTAAGCGTTTCCATCTCTGAACTCAAAAACCAAACGATATTGATCGTTTATACGAATGCTGTGTTTACCTTTTAACTTACTTTTAAGAGCTTCTAAATGATTCGAAGTTGGTGTTCTCAGATCATTTAAAGAATGCGCCGCGTTAAGTAAATCGAGTTTTCGCTCAGCGGCCTTCCAAATAGTTTGCGGTATCTTTCTGGCTTGTTTAGACTCTACGCCATGATAAATATCGCTAGTTGCTTCAGAAAGAAATGTTACGATCATATTGAAATAATACCATATTAACAGTATACGTGCAAGACGTATCTTAGTACAATTAAAAACCTGCTGCAACTTTATAAGTTACAGCAGGTTAGGAAGTAAAACTCCCCCGCGAGGGCTCGGCGCCTTGCGCTCGCAGCAACATAGTGGTGGGTATCTTTAGAATTGCTGCTCGCTTCAGGTCGGCCATTCGCCCATGTGATGCTCCTATTCGTCGCATCACATAAACGGGCTCAGTTCTCGCCCTCGCTCCGCCGTAATCTATTATATTAAAATGGCCATCAAGATCGATGGCCATTTTAATATAATAACTCCCCCGCGAGGGCTCGAACCTCGGACCCAGTGGTTACACTTGACCCGGTATTCCTACCGGAAGTGGACTCTCTCTTTACCGTCTGCCCTGCCATAGACAGGCGTTACGGTAGCAGGTGTATAGTCTCTGCACGTTTCCACTTGCGTGGACTTCGCTCAGGATTGCCCCGCTTGAAACGCGTCGGGTTTCCCTGAATTAGCCTGCTGTTCCAACCACGGTTTCCCGTGGAAGCTGCCTTTTGACAGCCACTTGCTCTACCGACTGAGCTACAGGGGAATAGTTTCCTTAATATACAATTCTAGATAAACTATTCCCCAGTCCTCACTTCCTTAATGTTCAATTTCTAGAAAAGTGAGGGCAGGGGAATAATTTCCTTAATGTAAAATTCCTCACAAAACAACGCTATTATACTGAAAAGCTTTTATAAGTCAACCTCTCTTCGGGAGTTCATGGACATCGTCAGCGTCGATAAATCCACAAATTCGACCGCGCTGCCGACCGGCAGGCCTAAGCCGATGCGGCTGACTTTCACACCCATGGGCTTTAAAATCTGGCTCAAATACAAAGAGGTCATCTCCCCTTCCGTGTCCGGGTCAGTGGCAATCACCACTTCGCTGATGCCCTCCTCTTTAATGCGGCTAAAGAGCTTATGGGTATTTAAGTCCTCCGGGCCCCGTCCGTCCGCCGGAGAGATATTTCCCAACAAGACGTAGTACACGCCGCGGAAACTTCCGGTGCGCTCAATGGCCAGTAAATCCTTGGGCGACTCGACCACACAAATGAGCCGGCGGTCGCGGCCGCCGTCGGCGCACACCAAGCACAGGTCGTGCTCAGCCAAATGGTTGCAGGCCTTGCAAAAACGCAGACCTTCTTTTAAACGCACAATGCTCTCCGCCAGGGCTTTGACCTGCACCGTGTCCTGGCTGAGCAGCCAAAACACAATGCGCTCCGCGCTGCGCCGGCCGATGCCGGGCAATTTACTCAAATGTTCCAAAAGATTTTCGATGAGTTTAGGATACATATTACTCGTTGGGCCATTCTTTGACCACTTCCCCGCCAAACATTTCCAAAACACTGCGCACCACCGGCTCGGCTTTTTTCTCCGGAATGCCCTCAATCATCTTGACCTGGACCACGATTTCGCTGCCGAAACGCTCCTGCAATGTTTTTTCAATCAAAATCAAGTTGTCTTTCTGGGACAAATACTGCATCTGAAACTTATGGCCTTTGTCGCTGGTAAAGCCGATGGTCAAGTGCCCGTCCTTGTAGGCATAGGGAGTGCCGTCTTGCAAATACGTGGCAATGGACATCCTCCGCCGAGAAATGTCGCGGGCGATGGCGTTCCATTGTTGGCGGATTTGGTCTAAAGAAAGGTCCGGCCGGACGTCAGGCAGGGCTGGCTTGGGTAAAATCTTGGCGGACGCGGGGGCCGCCGTACTTCTGGTCGGTGGCGCCACAACCACATGCACATCACCAACGGGGTTTCCTCCATAAGTCAATTTCGCAAACGCCAGCTCCAGCGGCATGCGCAAGGTCTCCATAATCCGGGCGGTTTCCTGGGCCTCGATAAAGAAATCAATGGACTTTAGAATGGCCTCCATCCCAATTTTTTCGGTCTGCTGATGCAGCCGCTGTTTGATGGCAGCGGGATAATCCACCAGGTCGCTTAAGGCTGGGCCTCCGACTTTAACGATCATCAAGTGCCGGAAATGCTCGGTCAGGTCTTTGCCTAACTGTTTGATGTCTTTGCCCCGCTCGATAATATCATTAAAAATTTTCAAGGCCGCAGGGCAATCTTTGGCGATCAATGCATCCGTCAGTCCAAATAGCAACTCGCTCTCCACAATGCCGAGCATAGAATAAACATCCTTGGAATCAATGCCCTCGCCGCCTAACGCGCTTAACTGGTCCAGGATGCTTAACGCATCGCGCATGCTGCCCTGCGCCGCTTTGGCAATGGCATACAAGGCCGCCTCATCCGCTTTTAGTTGTTCCTTCTGGCAAAGGATCCTTAAGGCCACCATGATGGTGTCCACCGGGATGCGCTTAAAATCAAAACGCTGGCAACGGGACAGGATCGTCGACGGCACTTTATTGGCTTCGGTGGTGGCAAAAATAAATTTCACGTGGGCGGGTGGTTCTTCCAAGGTCTTGAGCAACGCATTAAAGGCCTCGGTGGTCAGCATGTGGACTTCATCAATGATGTAAATCTTAAACCTGCCATAGGCGGGGGCGAACTTCACATTCTCGCGCAGGGTGCGGATCTCTTCGATGCCGCGGTTGGAAGCCCCGTCGATCTCGATCACATCGAAGCTGTTTCCGGCGGTGATTTCCCGGCAGGCAGAGCATTCGCCGCAGGGGGTTAGCGTAGGACCTTTTTGACAGTTAAGGGATTTGGCCAAAATGCGGGCGCAGGAGGTTTTGCCGATGCCGCGCGGCCCGCAAAATAAAAACGCGTGGGCCAGCCGGCCGGACAGAATTGACTTTTGCAGCAAATCGGTGATGTGGCTCTGGCCGGTCAATTCATCAAAAACCTGAGGCCGGTATTTGCGGGCAAGGACTAAATACGACATTACTCTACGACTTTCTGTAGGGCCGAGCGTAAGTCCGGCCAGTGGAATCGATATCCGGAATCCAGAAGCCGGTGCGGCAAGACCCGGCTGCCGCCTAGTAGCACGGTCTCGCCCATTTCGCCAAACATGAGTTGTATCATAAATGTAGGGACGGAAAAAAAGGTCGGGCGGTGCATCACCTCTCCTAAGGTCCTGGTAAATTCATGGTTGGGCACGGGCTTGGGCGCCACCACGTTAACCGAGCCGCTGATCGTCTCCGTGTTGAGGACATACCGAATGATAAAAGGGATTTCATCGATAGCGACCCAGCTCATCATTTGCTCCCCGGAGCCGAGCGGCCCGCCGATGCCCAATTGAAACGGCAACCACATTTTACCTAGAGCGCCACCGGCCTTGCTTAGGACCACCCCGAAACGCAAATTCACTACCCGGATGCCGGCGTCCCTGGCCGGCATGGTTTCCTCTTCCCAGCGCTTGCACACATCAGCCAAGAATCCCTTTCCCGCCATGCTAAACTCATCCAAAACTTCCCCTGGAGGACGGTCGCCATAATACCCGACGGCGGACGCGGACAACAAAACTTTCGGTTTTTTCTGAAGCTGGGCAAGTGTGGTGGACACGAGCCGTGTGCCTTTGACCCTGCTGTCCAAAATGGTTTTCTTATATCCCTCGTCCCACCGTTGACCCACATTGGCCCCGGCTAAATGGATGACCGCATCAAACCCCTCCAGGGAGGAGGCTGGCAACTGGCCGGCCTCCGGGTCCCACACAATGAAAGGCGTCTGAACCTTACCCTCCAACGAATGCCGACGGGTAATTTGGGTGACTTCGCAATGTTCGCGAAGCAAAAACGGAACCAACTTTGAGCCGACAAGACCAGTGGCACCGGTGATAGCGATACGCAAACTCATGCTTAATGGTACAGGCCTGGTTTTAAATTGTCAACAGGTTACCAACGGTAAATTTGCTTACGGACAGGGCCGGCATCGTTTTTTGGTTGGCTTGATTTTACTGGGGCTCCGGCATTTATTTTAGGAGGCATAGGGTCTCTGGGTTTGGAACGCATGGACAAAGAAATACGCTTGCGGGGCAAATCGACTTCCAGCACTTTGACTTTGACTCTTTGCTGCACCTTCACCACATCGGTCGGGCTTTTGACATACTGATCAGCCATTTCGCTGACATGCACCATGCCGTCCTGGTGCACGCCGACATCGACAAAACAACCGAAATTGGTGATGTTGGTGACAATGCCGGTAAGTTCCATGCCCGGCTGCAGGTCTTCAATCGTCAATACCCCTTCCTTAAATTCCACGGCCTCGAATTTGGCCCGCGGGTCACGGCCGGGTTTGGCCAATTCTTCTTTGATGTCTAAGAGCGTCGGCAAACCGGCTTTGTCGCTGACATATTTATGCACATCGATTTTTCCTCGCACCGCCTCATCCGCCATTAACTGTGCAATGGAGACGCCTAAGTCTTTGGCCATGCGCTCGATGATCCAGTAACTTTCCGGATGCACCGCGGAGGTGTCTAAAGGATTTTTGGCCCCCCGGATACGCAAAAAACCCCCGGCCTGTTCAAAAGCTTTTGCGCCGAGTTTGGGCACCTGTTTTAACTCTTCCCGCGACTTAAACGCCCCGTTGAGGTCACGGAACGACACGATGGCCTGGGCCAGCGCCGGACCCAACCCAGACACATACATCAACAATTGTTTACTGGCGGAGTTAAGCTCCACCCCCACCTGGTTGACACAGCTAACGACAGTATCATCCAAACCCTGTTTGAGCTTTGGTTGGTCCACATCGTGCTGGTATTGGCCGACACCAATCGATTTGGGGTCAATTTTGACGAGTTCAGCCAACGGGTCCTGCAAGCGCCGGCCGATGGATACCGCGCCCCGCACCGTCACGTCATAATCCGCAAATTCTTCTCTAGCCACATCGGACGCCGAATAGATCGAGGCCCCGCTCTCATTGACCATGACCGTCTGAATGTCTTTAAGTTTCAAGGAACGCACAAACTGCTCGGTTTCGCGACTGGCAGTGCCATTGCCGATGGCAATGCAGTCGATCTTGTGCTTCACGCACAATTTCTTGACGTTGTCCTCGGCTTCTTGCCGTTGAGCCTCGCTCTGCGAAATATAAATGACCCCGTGCTCCTGAAGTTTGCCTTGCGCATTTAAACACACCACCTTGCAGCCGGTGCGATAACCTGGGTCAATGGCCAAGACATTTTTCTGCCCCAGCGCCGAGGCCATCAGCAACTGCCGCAAATTGTTGGCAAACACTTTAATAGCCTCTGCATCGGCCGTGTGTTTAGTGATCAAACGCACCTCGGTTTCAATCGATAAGGACAAGAGCCGTTTGTAACTGTCTTCCAGCGCCATGTCCACCTGTTGACTCGCCGCGCCTAGGCCTTTGAGAAAGATTCCCTTTAAAATGGCGAGGGCTGCCGCGTTATCCACAATGATGCGCAGCATCAGGAATTCTTCCTTTTCGGCCCGTCGCATGGCCAGCACCCGGTGCGAAGCCGCAGTCTTGACCGGCTCCTGCCAGTTGAAATAATCTTTGTACTTTGCAGCTTCCTGCTCTTTGCCCTTAATAAGCTTTGATTCAAATTTTCCGGTCTCCAAATAAAGTTCCCGAATTTTGGCCCGGGCCGGCGCATCTTCATTGACCCATTCCGCAATGATGTCGCGGGCCCCGGCCAGCGCTTCCTCCACCGATGCGACTTTTTTATCGGCGTCCACAAACTTAGCTGCTTCCAGACGCGGCTCAAGCGTTGGGTTTTGTTCAAAGATCACTTGGGCCAAGGGCTGCAATCCTTTTTCTTTAGCAATGGTGGCCCTGGTGCGGCGTTTGGGCTTGTAGGGCAGGTATAAATCTTCCAACACCGACATGCTCTCTGCGGCACTGATTTTTTCTTTCAACTCGTCGGTGAGCTTGCCTTGCTTGTCTATGGATTCCAAAACGGTGGCCCGCCTCTCGTCCAACTCCTTAAGCTGGGCCAAACGGTCACGGATTTGGGTGATCGCCACCTCGTCTAAGGAGCCTGTGGCTTCCTTACGGTAGCGGGAAATAAAAGGCACCGTACCGCCTTCTGCCAACAGCACAGCCGTCGCGGCCACTTGCTTCTCGCGGAAATTCAATTCCTGGGAAACTTTGAGTATGTAGCGGGGATCCATAAAATCTACTCTAGTCTATCCTAAACTGCGCACTTTTTCCAATAGCTCTTTTGGGTCCAGGTATTCGACAAACGCCAGGATCCCGCTCTTGCCGCCCAATCGTTTGGCAATCTCATTGTTTCGGTCAAAACCCTTAGGGCTGAATAAAACATATTTGACACCCATGGTCTTGGACATTTGGCTCAAACGCAAAATCACCATGTCGCCAGGGAAATCCGGAAGCCCGAGTTTTACCAAGGCCACATCGGGCACATCCTCGGTGATTTTCTCAATGGCCACCGCGCCTTTGTCAGCGGGGATGACGGTGTAGCCCGCGGTTAGAAAAGCGCCAGTGACGGAACCAAACGTCTTGGGATCGTCTTCCACAATGCAAATTTTCTTGTTGTTTTTTGCAAAACGGCTGCCGCTTTTGGCCATGGCTTCATTGCTGCGCTTGATGATCGCTTCGGCCTCCAGCACCAGCTGGTCGATCTCAAAGGGTTTGACCATGAATCCGTCCACAAAAAGGTCTTTAAACAATTCTTTGATGTTGGACCGCGCGGTCAAAACCAGAATCGGGTATCTCGGTTTGCCGTTGGCGTCGCACATTTTGCTGTAGAGTTCAATGCCGCCCATGCGCGGCATGTTCATGTCCAGGATAATTAAATCTGGGGTGAATTTTGCCAATCGCTCCAGGGCTTGGATGCCGTCGGAGGCGGTCTGCACGTCAAAGCCCTTGGCTTTGAATTGAAAACTCACCAGTTCGATCAAATCCACCTCATCGTCCACAATCAATATCTTGTGTTGGGCATGCATTTAAACAGCCCTCCCTTCATCAATTGGCAGAATAAAATAAAACCGGGTCCACTCCCCTAACTTGGATTCCACATCTATTTTTCCCCGATGCTGGCGGATGATTTCGCGGCTGATGGCGAGTCCTAAACCGGTCCCGGCGACTTTGGTGTGGACCTGGCCCAATTGCTGGAATTTCTCAAACAGTTTGATCAAGTCGTCTTCCTTGATGCCCGGCCCTGTGTCCTGGATACTGATTTCCACATAATTGGACCCCTTCGGGTGTTTGGTGGACACCGTGATGCTGCCCTTATCGGTGAACTTGATCGCGTTGGCAATCAAATTATTAAGCACCTGGGAAATCTTGTCCCCATCAAACGAGACCGGCGGCATTTGAGGTTCAATGTTGACCTGAAGGCTTAAACCTTTGTTGCGCGCCACCGCCTCCTGGGCCTCGGCCACCTTACGGATCACCTTGTTGATGTCACCGGACTGGAAATTGAGCACTGCCTTGCCGGATTCCATATGGGCTAAGTCCAGGATATTATTAATCAAACGGTTCAAGCGGTCTACATTGTCTTTAGCTTTATCCAGGAAGTTTTTTTGCTCGTCGGTGACGCCCCCGGCCGTGCCGCTCATGACAATGTCAATGGCGGCTTTAATGGCGGCCAGCGGTGTTCGCAGTTCATGGGAAAGCGTGGAACTAAAATCCTTCTGAACGTCATAGAGCACTTTTAGACGGCAATTGGCCACCTGCAGTTCCTGGTTCTTGGATTTCATGACTTCCATAAGCCGCCGATTTTCCATGGTCACATCATATAAATACATGGCGCCGACCACAGCGGCCTTCAAATCATTCGGGTTCCAGGGTTTATTGATAAAGCGGAACACCTCGCTGATGTTGATGGCCTGCTCCGCCGAGGTCAGGTCCGCGTAGGCGGTAAAAAGGATACGGATGATGTTGGGATATTGCATTTTGATGCGGTGCAGGAGCTGCACCCCCGAAACATTGGGCATGCGCTGGTCGCTTAAGACCACCTTGATGTTTTCCTGGGCAATGATGGCCATGGCCTCCTCCGCATTGCTGGCCACCGCGATGCCGTAGGTTTCATCGGCAAACAAACGTTTGATGGAATTTAAGACATTTTCCTCATCATCAACGAAGAGCACAAAGATTTCCTTCATACGTTCCTCCAGTTTATCCTATCCCCACCGCATGCTGTTCGCAATTGGCGGGCAGCATGATGGTAAACGTGGTCCCCTCGCCCAATTTGGTCTTAAAGGTGATCGTGCCCCCGTGTTTGCGCACAATGTCGTAGCTGATGCTCAAACCCAATCCGGTGCCGGAGCCGGCGGGTTTGGTGGTAAAGAACGGATCAAAAATATTGGTCAAATGTTCCGGGGCAATGCCGACGCCGGTGTCGGCAATATCCAGGCAAATCAAATCGTCTTTGGTATAACTCCTGATGGTGATGGTGCCTTTGTCTTTGATCGCATCGGCCGCATTGATGAGCAAATGCACGAACATCTGCGACATTTTCTGTGGGTTGCAGACTACAGCCGGCACCTGGCCGAACTCTTTCTTAACATCTGCCTTGTATTTGACTTCATTCCAGACAATGTTGAGCACGCTCTCCATGAGCGCCTCCAAATTGACCACATCCATCATACCCTTGTCCGGGGTCGCCAGTGCGCACAAGTCAAAGACTATTTTACGGATTTTTTCGGAACCTTCCTGCGATTCTTTGATCAATTGGCCGATGTCGTCATCAATAAAGGCAAAATTTGTCTCCTGACGGACTTTTGCCCAGGAGGCCACGATTTGGGCAATCTCCTGCGGATCTCTGTTTTTAAGGGCAAGTTCCATCTTATTGAGGATCCCCAAAAGCTGCGTGTAATGGATCAAGTACCGCTCCATGGTCTGCAAATTGCTGTTGATAAAGCCTATCGGGTTGTTGATTTCGTGGGCGATGCCGGCGGCCAATTGGCCGATGGCGGAGAACTTTTCCGACTGCAACATCTGGGCCTGGATTTTTTTCAAATCGCGGTGCGTCACCTGCAAATCGCTGAGCGCCTGCGTCAAGCGGCTGGTGCGCTCCTGCACGATGCCGTCCAGATTGTGGTTGAGCTCATCCAGTTCCAGCATCCGGCGGGACAATTGGGTGTTGCTCTCTTTGAGCGCCTCCTGGGTATCGCGGGCGATGCGCAAGACAATAAGCCAGGACAGCAACATGAGGATAAGCACCGTAATGAAGGCAATGCGGGCAAAGTATCCCTTACTCTTTTCAACCTCGAGGGCCGCTTCCATTTGCTTCGTTAAAAACTCGCTCAAGCGGTCAATGGCTTTGACATAAAAACTTTTCTGCGATTCATACTGGACGCCAAAAAGGATGGCCATGGCCTGGTCCCCCTTGCCCTGGCGGATCAAGTCGAAAGCGCGGTGCTCCATTTCCAATATCCGTATTTTTCCGAAGTTGTTGCGGTCGGTTTCTTCCCTATAGATCTCGGGGGACAATTGTATGGCCTGGCCAATCGCCTTGGTCAACTTAGGCTCGTATTCGCGGTAGCGTTGCTCCCATTTGCTGTCGCCGGTGGCCGCCGCCATGCGCGCGGACATGGTCAATACTTCGTCATAATGGATAATGTCTTTTCTAAATTGTTCTATGTTGTTGCAGCGTTCTTTGAGATTTCGAACGCTCATTTCCGCCTGATTGTTATGCACCCAGAGGCCAATGAACAAAACCCCGCTCAGCACCAAGACGGAAGTAAAAAATTTGACCGCGGCTTTGGTCCCGAACCTCAACTTGTAAGCGGCGGCTTTCATAATCTACTCCATCAAAGCTTTAATTTTGTCATGCAGGCCCTGATTGCTGAAGGGTTTCTGCAAATAGTCATCCGCACCCAGATCAATAATTTTCTGGATTTCTTTCGTGTCATAGACCCCGGATATGGCCAGGATCTTGATATTGTTATTTTTGGGGTCTTTCCGGATTTTGGCGCACACGTCATATCCATTCATGCCCGGCATATTGATGTCCAGGATGATAAAATCCGGCCTAAAATCGGAAAATTTCTGGCCGGCCTCAAAACCGTCGTAGGCCACTTCCACAATATATGTGCTTTCCATCATCAGCATCCGCTGCACCGCATGCACAATACCCCGATCATCATCCACAACCAAAATACGCTGATGAACATGGTCTCTCTGCCGCAGCCCTTTAGGGACCGGCATGTCATATTGCTTAAGGAATTGCAGAAAGTCATCCGTATTGACCCGGCTATGCTTGCCCGGGGTCCGGAAGGCCTTGAGTTTGCCAGCAGCCACCCATTTAAGCACTGCCCGGTGTGTGACATGGCAGTATTGGGCTATTTCTCCTGTGGTGAGCGGCCTCTGTTCTGGTTCGTCCTTCATCTTCTTTTCCTTGCCTTTTTCGGCTTTTCTGGCTTTTCGGCCTTTTCTACCTATTCCGCTTGTTCGTACTGTTCCGTTTGTTCCTGTTCCAAGGATATACGGTATTTTGCAAAAAAGCAAATTTATCTCGTATCATATTTGTTATCATATAGTTATGTAGTTTGGCAATGGGGGTTTGGATGTGGTATATTTAGAGAGGAAGTCAAGTGCGATCCACTTGAAAAAGGCAAACTACCTGAAAGGGTAGGACGCAAAGCCCAGGCCTAAGCGCGAACCTCGCGTAAGGCAGTCTGGCTACCAAAAGGAACGCAAATGCTCAAAATCACCGCAGTTCTAGGCTCAGCCCTCAGTTTGGCCCTCTGGACATGGGCTTTACCCGCGCAGTCTGCCGAAACAGTCACCAAGGTCTTTAAGGTCAGCGTCACGATTCCTGCCCTCGTCTCGCAAATGAACGATAATGACGTCCAGGTGGGAGTTTTAGAGCGTACTACCCCCCAACAATGGGTGTCGCAAGAGCGGGTTTTACGCAATGGCACACCGGTGATTGTTAAGTCTATTGTTCTTCCTTGACCCGCAGTGGAATATGGAATGTTACGGTTTGGCCTTCTTCAACGGTGACTTCTTGTTGCAGTTTGATCGTAGGGATCATATGAATAGGGATGGAATTTAAATCGATCTTCAAGGCATGCTTGCCCGGACCGGCTTCTCTAAAATAATATGCTCCTTGATTGTCGGTCTTCTGCGTTAGCTTGCCGTCTAAGACCAATTTGACTTTGCTAATATATTCATCCTGACCGTCAGGGGTCCGGTTGTTATTTTTATCCACAAAAACCACCCCGTAAACGGACGAATGGCTGGTCAAACCAAAATCAGCAATGGAGTAGCGGCCGTCATAAATCTGTTTTTGCGCGGAGGCGGGCGTCGAATAAATAAAGCCGGGCGGCACCGTGGCCCCTTCCGGTGTCACTAAAACTCTTTTTCCCCGCACATCGGCATAATACCATCCATCGGCGTCGCTGGTGACGACTTGATTCCCCACTTTGACTTTAACATTGGCCAGACCTTCATCGCCGGGATACCATTCGGCTTCGTTGTTTTTATCCTTAAACAAGTATCCAGAGACGGTGCCGGCCGGGTCCCAACGCACGGGCACCCCAAAGGCGAGGCGCATGCCCAAATGCACATCTAAGTCATAATACGAAGGGTTGGTGGAGACTTGGCCCCACACCCGGCGCAAACGGGAATCCAAAAATATACTCAGATCATTTTTGGGAGCATAGGTCAAACTCACGGCGCCGGCCAAACTGTCTTCCCCGGCCAAAAAACTGTTGGTGCCTTGCACCCCTTCTTCGTCGCGGTAGTCGATGGAAAAATTCCCGGACCATTGGTCGTTGAATTGTCTGCTGTAGGCCAGGGAACCACTGTACACATTGGGATTAAAATCCTCGCCGGAAAAGGGCTCATGCAGCCAGGAATATTCGTAGCTGGATGAAAAAGTGAGTCCGTAGGTCAGCGGCAGTTGAAAGCCCACAATCGCGGTGTACCGGTCATATTCCGACATCTGTGCCATGGCATACCTGGCCTTTTGATAACTGCCTCCGGTGTAGACAGTCCCCCGTCGGGACGTCCAATTGCCAAAACTTCGGGACATGCGGTCGTCGATACCAAAGGTGCGGCGCGGGGACAACTCACCGGGCGTATTCACGTAATACACACTGCCATCGTTCCATAGCCAGGGGCTTAACATCGCATGGATATGCCCGCTGGCGTCCACATTGCTGGCCCCGGAATTATTAGGATTGAAAAACAGCCGGTTGCGGTACACATCAACCACCGCTTGGGCATTGATGCGTTCATAGTCTACGTTGCTCAACCAGGTGGCGCCGATCTCCCCCTGGTTCGACGGCGCATTTGCGATCGAGGTAAACTCGCGGTTGATGTTCCTGAAATTAACAGCGGTGCGCAAGCCATAGTTTTCCCACCGAATACCGCTTAAGGTGGCATTGCGGTTCCCCTCGTTTTGAGCCAATTCCCCCGAAAGGGTGAAATTTTCAATCTTCTGTTTGGCTTGGGCTGAATAGACCTTCTTCCTGAGAAAATCCGGACGGTCAGGGCCGGATCCGACCGCATAGTTTAAAGAATACTGGGTCCCCTCGTCCTTGGGAAACAAGATCAACCGATAGGCATCCACCTTGGCATCGATGGTCCGGGTGGAGCCCAGGGTCAAGAACCCAAATGATGGCCGCTGGCGGCCGTGTGAAAATGAGACACCCACCAGATCATCCAGAAACGCCGCGTCTGCAAAAATACCCCTGAGCTGAGTCCCAGGCATGGTCAAGGGAGTCATATGCCGCACCGCATCAAAACCACGGACATCCAAATCCGTGGTGCCGGGCATAGGGATGTTGGACAGACCCAGGGTGTGCGTGGGTACATCGTCGAGCTCATCAAAACCTTTGAACGTTGCTGAGGAATCCAAAATGCCGTATGGTGTTTCACCTTCAAGGCCCAGATATTGCAAAAAACTTAAACTCTGACGGGTGATGCCGGGCACATCTTCCCCGGAGTAATAGGCACTCCAATCGTTGGAGTAGGTAACCCTAAAATCCGGCGCATGTTCAACGGCAGGCAACGGCTTGGCCACCAGCCCTTCAGAAATGGCCTTAGGAAATACCACTTCCACAAAAAGAGTGGTGCGCCCACTCTCGTCCCAGACATGCACAAAGGTACTGCCTCGACGCAGGGCCTGGATCGTCATTTGGTCTTGGTTTATTTTTTGTACTTCGATCGTGCCCGGGTCAATGAGCAAAAATCTTTGCAGGTTGCGTCCCTCAATGATCACGGTCTTCCCCATTTCCAGCTGCACGGTATGTCGGCTCCCTGGAGTGGAGCTGATGATTTCCGCCAATGAGACGGTCCCGATGGGTTCATTTTTGAAGGTCGAACGAGCTGCCACCGGTGGGGCGGGACGAACCGGCTGAGGCATTGGTTCTCGCACCGGTTCTGGTGCTGGTGGCTCCGGCTCAGATGGCTGCGTGGGTTGCTGCGCTGCCAGCTCAAACCCAATCGACTGCACCTCCTGCTTCTCCTGATCCGAGGAAGCATACAAAGATGCTAATTGCGAATAGCGCCGGGCTTTATTTTTGTCTTTCTGCTGTACGGCTTGGTTGGCTTTTTTGAGGTAATAGCGGTAGGTATTAGAATAATTAGATGAGGGCCCGGCCGCGGCAAAAACCGGAACAGTCATTTTTGCAACGAAAAGCACAATAAAAAAAATCTGGCAATAGTTTCTGAACATAAAGGGCTTCTTGGGTCTTCATAAAATCAATCCCGCACGTTTTCTATCGATAATTTCCCAGCTGCGTCCTTGATCAACTGCATCTCCTTGACCACTGCATCTCCTTCATCCAGATCCGCATTCACAAGAAGGGTGTATTCCCCTTGTCCCAGTGTTTTCGGCAACGGGACTTCCCATGATGCAGACACGCCCGGCGGAACATAATGCTTCTTGACTTCGCCTCGGTCGGCGACCAATCCCTCCTTATCCATGACATTGTAGGTCGTCCTCGGGATCATAATGACATTGCCTTGATTGGAGAATCTGCCTACCAGTGTGCTGCCATTCAAAGCCATGTTCTCGATCACCGCAGTTTTGTTTTTCTCTTTGGGTTCAATGAAAAATAAACATCCCACCCGCGTCACAATGCTGATCCCCGCATCCGTTTTGATGGGGTCTCCAGCCTTTTCGAAAAAAAGCACGCCGTAATGGCCCTCCGACATATCCTCAGGAGTGCTGACGGAGTAATCAATCTGCTGTTTGCCGAATGCGGGCAGTTGAAAAGTTTGGGGAAAAAAACTTACGATGCCGCTGGCGGAATTTTTACTCGTTCCGGCGGGCGTAAACTTTTTGGCGCCATCGTACGGAGAAAGATATTCAAAATCTTCCCAATACACTTTGACGTTGATGGGCTCAGAAGACGTGTTGTTGACAACAATGTGCTTGTTGACCCGCTCAGACCCGGAAACAGCCAGGACCACTTTGCCTTCCTCTAGGAAAAGTTGGGCCCTGGCTGTCGGGGCACAAAAGCCGAGAACCAACACCGTTAACAAAAGAACTTTGTTAACCAACGGTCGCGCTGATGACAAGCGTGCCATCATAGGTGCCTGGTTTATCCGCTGCCGTGAATAATTCACTGGCCGCCGGATCAGGGATAGCTGCCGACGGATCTTTGGTAACAATACCGACGTACATCCTCAAAAACGCGCCGGCAGTCTCTGCCGCGGTCACATGCTCGCCGTTTAAATCTTTGAGCATCTTTTTAGGACCATGGCCCGACAACGGAGTCTCTTGATTGCCGACGATCTTCACGAACGTGGCCGTCGATTTCCAGCCCAAACCATGTCCGGGGCTGTTGGGGTTGGCGTTATCATTGTACGTGACAGTCACATCCGGAGCACCCGCCCCGACAACTCCCACATCAATGGCAAAATAATGGTTCGGCAGGAAAATGCCGAGCTGGGAGTTGAAGGTGAGTGGATCGAAATTTAATGCGGTGCCGCTGATGGTGGTGAAATCATTGCCAGGCACAGTCACCCTTGAAGCGGTGATCGAAACTCCGGTTGCCAAAGGCACGGTCGCCGAGACGACGAAATTCTGCACTGCGGCACCTGCGGGACCCGCTTGTGCCAGCAGCAACAATCCCGCAATGAGTAAACTGGTTAACTTTTTCATGAATTCCCTCCTGATGTTAATTTTGGTTTAAGGAAAATTTTATAGGTGCGGTAAAATTCCCTGGGCTGATCCCCTGATAGCCCTGCAGCCTATAAATCACTTTGAACTCCACCGGACTTCCCTTACTGTCCGACGTAAAAATGGGGTACTCTCCGATGCTAATCGGCGCAAACTCCTGGTATTTGGTCTGTCCTCGTTCCCCATCGGGCACATCCACCTTGATGCGGAAAAAATCCTTGCTGATTTCTTTACCCTGGTCATTGGTCATGGGCATGGGCAAGGTTTGCGAAACTTGATAGGGTCGGTGCAAATTCGACTGCACCCGCACCACCACTTCCTTTTCCTGTGGCGGGTTATTGGGCAATACCCGGGGAAAACTAATCCCTCCATCCGGGGTCTTGATCTCCATAGTGAAAATGGGCTGTATGCGCATCTGCAGGTCTATGACAAACATCTCGCTCCCTTGATCTGTTTCCACCACATATTTAATGCGGCCGTTGTATAGTCCGGCTTCCAATTGGCTGGCTAAATCCGGGCTAATTAGATAATAAAGCAAGAAATTATCCTCTGTCCGGCGGCCCTCATAGATTAAGGAACGGCCGCGGCTGACCGATGTTGGTGTGATCGCGCGCAGCCCCTCGGTTGGACCTGTTCCATAAAACAGCAATGCTTCTGAGCCCAGCTCGCGGCCTTGGTCATTTTGCGGAAGTTCCACGTCTTGGTAAATGCGCACCTCGCCGCTGCCTGAATTTCCGCTATAAGTGACGTTCACAAAATCACCGGATTTTTCCGGAACATCGCTGTCCTTAATATTTAAGCGCCCAGGGTTACGGCTGCCGGAAATCTGCATGTTCCATTTGGAGGTGCTCTCGACATATAAATTGACTAAGGCCTGGTCATTGCCTCCGTCCCCAGCCGACCGCACTGTAAAAATCAATTTACCAGAAAATTTCCCGCTGGTACTGAGCATTTCCGGCACCAGACCATACGTGATGGTGAAGGCATCGCTGTCGCCCCCTTGTCCCGCACTGTAGAGCAGTTGCTCCCCCATGCTCATGCGAGCAGGGTTTTGCATATAAAGCGTTCCCGAGGTATTCGAATTGACCACAGTGGCGGCTTGCAGGGCTTGCATACTTAAGCTCTCGCCCTTTTCATTGATCACCGGCTCGAGTATTCTTTGAAAAACCTGGTAGCGCTGACCATTGGTGGACGTTACCCGCACGCGCAGCTCTTTGCGATTCTCAAAACCCACCTGGGACTCTTCTAGACGCAGGCTATTGCTTCCATCAATGGGCGTTATGCTTAAACTGACCGCACCAAAAGACAAAGGCATAAAACTCAACAAAAACAGTAGTAGGTAAAGAGGGATCACATGATTTCCTTAGGGTTAACGACAATATTATACCACATATTTTATAAAATGGTAGTAAGAATGCCCCCCACGCATTGCCTCATAAATAATGTTACCGGCATCTATTGAAGGTGCCGACCCATGCCTCATAAGTAATGTTACTCTCCCTTAGGAGGTGTAACATGAGTCCAAAATCAAAAAAAGAGTATACGGCCCTA
>JAKFXC010000008.1 GCA_021731625.1 Candidatus Omnitrophota bacterium | reverse complement strand
CTCAAGCATGGTTTCCAGCTGATCGGGGGTTAACCTCATGTTCTGGGGATTCATTTTAGGGCCTTTCTTTTTCATGCATTAAGTTTATCACGAGTGTCTCCCCAGACACAATGTTTAGGATACTCCCCGGACATATTCCACGATTGTCTAAAAACATGGATATTTTGTATAACAACTAATCTATTCACTTTTCATTTTGGAAGCATACAAGATATAACTTGTATTGTCAAACCTATTTAATACGCCGATTTAATACGCAAATTTTCTAAAACTTTCCCTGCTCTACGAATACGGTCCAATCTTTGATTCTGCCACTGTAAATAAAGCTGGGCATTTTCGGGTGTCGGATCATCCAAAAAGTGGATTACTGGTTCCGGCGGCACATAGTACGTCAATTGCCCCTGTGGCCCGATCACAGTCTCCCGCCAATCAAATACCTGACGCTCATGGTTTAAGGTAGCTTTTTCATCGGTAAAATAATTCACCTTGCCCAATGCAAAGGGATTCACCGCCAAGGCGGATCCAGGGTGAATTAGTAAACACAAAAATAGCAATATCATGGCGGCGGCACCAATGGTTTACAACACTCCCTGAAATGCCAGTATACCCAGACATACTTGCCATTTTTTGAAACTCTTCCCTCTTCCCAGAACGGCGAGGGCGTTCCAGGTGTCAGACACCTGGTTTTTTGTGGATACAGCATTTGGATTTTGTCGGTCAAAACATTGACTGTAAAATCCAAGGGCGACTCCACAATATGCTGAGAAGTTAAGAGGTCACTGGCTGCGCTTACCGCCCGTAATGAATCCAAGGCCGATGCTGTGGCCGAACTAGTATTGATGATAAAACCAGTCCTAGGGTACAAATGCCCCCACGTTCCGATAGGATAGGCAGGCCTGAGCGACTCCATACGCCACTGAATGCTATCCATTTCGGATAAAAATCTCACTCCCAACGTCACATTTGGCAACGATGGGCACAAAGCGGTCTGTATAAAAAGCTTTAAGGGGAAATCATAAAGATGAACCTCGTTAAAATGCAAATTACTACTGCCAAGCGATTGCCAAGCATTGCCGCTGGTAACTTCCACATCTAAACCGGTCTTTATTCTCATCTGTGTGTTAGCGATTCGTTTAGCTAAAGGCCCGAGGACTGGACCAATTTCTTTGATCACATAATCCCCGGGCGCCTTAACCGTTTCCATAACCAAAGAGGGTTCCCAATAACGCAGAATCACGCCCGGAGCTGGTTTAGAGCAAACACCTGCGACTTGAAATTTCATGCATGACCAATCCACATTATTTGCCAATTCCAAAAAGCTTTTGGTCTCGGAGACCTGGGCGTACGCCGGTAGAATAGACGTTATAAGAAAAATAAGGATCATGGCCGCTTCATGATAAATGCCAGAGCATAGTAAGGAGGCAGGTGAACGTCCGACCCAATGGCATGCGTGTGCCCTTCTCCTCCACCTACAGTTTCTGATTGTGTCCAAACCATCTCTGTTACCAAGGGACTACTATGCCCATCGTAACTTCCATAGATCAATGGTTTGTAATATCCGTGAGAGTGTGCCGGGATCTCAGCAATGGTGAGCACATGAGCCCCTGCGACACCGTCATGGATATGACTCACCGTTCCCCCCTTTTGGTTAAGCGTTCCGGTGATGTTGGTCTTGGCAATTCCAGCTTCATCCTGGGATGCTCCCACGATAAATTGATCGCGTAAATCCGGCGTCCCGTCGTTCCCGTCGCACAAAGCCCATCCTTGAGGGATGTCCGCAATTGTTCCGGACCAAGCAACAATGATGCCGGCCGTCGTAGTCTCCGATGCACCACCTGAAGTTATGACGCTAGTAACGGTATTTTGATCCACCGATGTCTGGGGTAACCTCAAAGCGAGCATGCCAACCACACTTTTGGGAACCGAAGTAGAAACCATTAAAGTGTTTGACGTTGATGACATTTGATATGGACCCTTCCACGGATTTTCCAAAGACCACAGAGAACTGACATACCCTAAAGTTTGCATTTGTGAAAGATCCATCGGCCACGCTTTTTGGTCACGGTAGAACCTGGAGGCCGCTTGTTGAATAGTCTTTATTTCTTCCACGGTCTTCTCCGCCGCTTTCAGTTCAAGGGTGCGCACAGCCACTGGAAAGACTGCCGTTGATAAAATGGCAACGATTCCCATAACTACGGAAAGTTCAATCAAGGTAAAACCATCAGTTTTTAGAATGTTACAGTCCATTCCTTTTTACTTTCATCAAATGCCACCGCGGTCGCGCTGTTATTAAAGTAAGTGGTCAATTTATCGGCGTCCAGTTTGGCAAGTCCACTGACCATAATGTCAAAATGGGTATTATCAGAAGCATTGGGAACGATCACAAAATCACCTCCCCAGGGATTAGTCTCGATGTTGATGAAATTATTCGGCAGAAACTTAAAAGTTTTTAGAACGTCGACCGTCATGCCAGAGTAATCCAATTTTCCACCGGCCAAATAATTTTCCGCCGCTGAACGCAGGGTTTGCACGCTGTTGGCCGCCGACTGAACCCTCGCATTGTCCCGAATTCCTGCAGAAACTGAGACGGCCAGGATCAAAATCGTAATGACGGCCAAACCAATTGCCAACTCAACTAGCGAAAACGCCCTCTCTGTGTTCATAACACCCTCCTTCATTGCCCTCCTGCGAGGCTGGTTAAACTGCTGTAGATCGGGATCAAAAAAGCGAATGCAATCATGGCCAAAAAGAGACCCGCGAAGATAAGCAATAACGGCTGCACCAAGTTGATGCAATGCTCCATCTGGACTGCCACCCGTTTGTTTAGATAGTCAGACAAATTTAGACAATAGGTGTCTAACCGGGCCATTTCTTCGCCCCGCCGCAAAATAAAAATAACCGCCGGCTGAAAAAATAGATCGTGTCTCAGGGCTTCCCAAAATGGCAGACCACCGAACATGTAATCCCGGCACTTTAAAAGCCGTTTGCTGATTTGATCGGGACTGATGGCATGAAGATCCACAATGGCTTTAGTCAAAGGCACCCCACTTCTTAATAACACATAAATATTTAAGAAACTAAAAGCCATATCCGATTCTTTGATGATGTTGCCTATCACAGGGCATGTATAAAGCCAGTATTCAAATTTTTCCTTGTTGTTTTTGCGGAATGTCCAAACACCGGCAACCGCGGCCAAAGGAATGGTCAGAACACACGGCCAAAACTGCTCAATGAGGCCGCTGAAAAGTATTAAGATTTGAACTGGCCCATGTTCTAACGCATTGATAGGCAAAAGATTCTTAAGTTGCGGAACCACGCGTAAACTTGTAAAAAGCATGACGCTGATCAATACCACGAATACAACCGCAGGATAAGTCAGGGCCTTGGTCAATTTGCCTTGAATCTCACTATAACGACGAAAATATTGGCCTAATATTTCCAGTGTTTCGGACAACCTTCCAGTCTGTTCTCCGGCATGAACGGCAACCGCCACCATTCGGGGAAAGGCTTTGCTGTGCACAATAGCCTCGTTAAGGCTGTCCCCAGCCAGGACCCTCGATTCTAACTTGTCTAAAGTATTGATCATCAAGGCATCCTTAGACGTTTCCTTTAAAGCGGCCAAACTTTGTAGAACACTCAAACCCGTACTGTGCATATTTCCAAAATCCTCAAAGAATTGCACCATAGCGACGGTTGATAAATGAGAGGCAAATTGCCATCGCTGCCACATCAAGGAAAAATCCATTCCCACATAGACCACGTGTGCGTATCGACGGGCTAAGTGCGTGATCACCGAACGGTAGCTGCCCTGCATTTTGCCGGTGATTTCGCTTCCGGTGCGGGAGATTGCCCTATAGTTCCAACTCTGGATCATCCTAAAACCCTCATAGCTTCTCTAAGGTCCGTTTGTCCTTCCTTAATCAATCGTCGAGCATCGTCAAACATGGAAGCCCGTCGCGATTTATTTAAATGTCGCCTTAACCCGGAAATATTTCCTTCTCCAAGCAATATCTCGACTTCCGTATCAATCGTCAATATTTCTGACACCACGGTCCTCCCTTTATATCCGCCCTCGCAGTGGGAACATCCCTGTGCCTCACAAACCTCGATCATTCCATCCAAAATGTATTTACGCTCGTCGGATAGTAAGTCTGAGATCCTGACTCGGCATTGGGCTTTACATAAAGGGCACAGCTGTCGCACCAACCTCTGGGCAATTATCGCGGTCAAATGTCCCGCCATATGCGTATACGGCACACCCAAATCATTAAGCCGCAAAACAGCGTCCAAAGGACGGTTGGCATGCACAGTCGCAAACACCCGGTGGCCGGTCATGGACGCACGAATGGCTTGCTGGGCAGTTTCCTGATCACGAATCTCCCCTATTAAGATTATGTTGGGGTCGTGCCGTAAAAAAGCACGCAAAGCATTGGCAAAAGTAATGGAACGTTTGTCATTGATCTGCACCTGAGTCATTAACGGTAACGGTATTTCCACTGGGTCTTCTATGGTAAGCACTTTGCGGGAGAGCGATTTCAAGTGATTGAGAATGGCATATAGAGTGGTGGTTTTTCCACAACCGGTAGGCCCGATAATTAACGTCATGCCTTCTGGTTTAGCCAAATTCTGCTGAATCAAAGCATATTGGCGCTGGTCATAGCCCAAAGCCATCAAAGGCGTGGAAGTCTTAGATTTATCCAGTAAGCGCAATACCAGCGAAGAACCGTGAACACATGGCACATGCGATACCCGTACATCCACCGGCCCGCTAAGATAACAATGCGTAAAATGCGCATCATGAAAATGACCGAAATCGCTGACGGCTACTTCCGCTTTATGAAAAATAATATTGACCAAACGCGGCAAGCGCTCCAATGGTAAAGCAGCCATAAATTGCAGCATGCCGTCTATTCGAAAACGCACTTCTACCGCCTTTAACGACGGCTCAATATGAATATCTGTCGCTCTTTTAGCTATGGCGGTATTTAAAAATTCTTCAAGCAGGAGCACCAAATCATCAGCCGAAAAATTTTCGGTTTTGGCGTCCTGGGGAAACAATTTTTCAAGAGCCTTGCGTAATGGCAATTCCGGAGCAATGCAAAATCGCGCCTTCCCCTTAAACTTGGCTTGAATAGCATCGGTGGTGGATAAATCATCCGTCCGGCTTAAAATAAAAACCACCCCTTCTTGAGTACGGGCAGGGAATACCATGCGTTGTTTAATAAACTCCAACCCCAAAAGAGAGACCGTGGGCTCATCCGCTTCATAATCCTCCCTAAATACGTTCCAACCAACCTGCTCCGCCAACGCGTGCGCGATATGGTCCTCGTCAACGAAATTGTAATGTTTAAGGACTTTGCCGATACGCTCGCCGCCATTATTTCTTTGTATGCTTAAACAAAAATCCAATTTATCCGGATCAATCAATCCTTGCCGTAATAAGATGTGTCCCAAGCGCGGTGTGGACATATTAAGAACCCAGGATAAAGGTTTGCTGTTTTCCATCTTTAAATTCCAAAATAACTTTATCATTTTTAATTTCCTTCACTAAAACCCCTTCTTTGACCTGCTCGCCCTGGCCAGCATGGACATAGGTTCCGTCCACTTCGAAGAGGGCTTGACGGCCGTCACCATGAACAAAGATTCCCGCAAGTTTAACGGCAGATGGCCTAAACGAATCTGACGCCTGTATATGCACACTTTGATTTTTATTTAGATCCGCCAATTTGACCTCGATCTCTTTTTTCTTTAACTCCAAATTTGAACGCTCCAAATCCAAATTCAGGATCTTGATGGCCTTGATGCGCTCATTCTCCTCTCGCATGAATTCTTTCATTTGATCAAACTCTGGGTCAGCAGGAGCTTCGATAGCGCCAGCCCTAACCGCGGTTAGTAAAAACAATAGTGTCAACGCGATGTTCATTTCCCCTCCCATTTTATGTGCCATATAGAGCGAGCTTAATGTCCATATTCTTATCTTTTTGGTTAATAGATAGAATTTCTACAGGGCAACTCCGCCGCAATTCGCCAAAAAATTTGAGAATAGATAGAGTTTGATCCATAGCCGCTATATCATAAAAATTAATTTGCATGTCGATCTTCCGAATCCCGACCCAGGATGAAGGCTTCGCGGCTAAAGCAATCGCAGCAGCTCCGTCAGTCCTTAAAATGCGTAGGGCCTTCTTATATGCGCTAAAACCTGAAAAAATATTCAGACGCCGTGATACTTCTAGATAGTAAAATGATACGTCTAGGAGGGGATCATCAGCCAAACTTCCAACGGTTGCCGCCTCCGTGTTTAATTGTTGCACCTCTCTGTCTATTTTTTGTGTTAAAACATCCATTTCTTGGGTCGGCCTGAGAATCGTCGAACTTACATACACGCCAGCCCCAAGGATCAAAGCACACAGGATAAGCACCCTAAAATTCATACAACCCCGCATCTAAGTTAATGAGAAGTTCAACCCGCTGGCCCGACTCCTTATGGCTCTCAATGGTGGTAAGTATCGCTTTTGCAAACAGTCCCTGCCGATGATAATCTTCAAGCAAAGCATGTTCAGCCACAGGAAAAACATCTCCGGTAAACAGCCACTGTTGAGACCCCAATGGACGAATATTGAACTCTTTCAGACGGTAATTAAATGGAATATTGCTGATAAAATCAAAATAAAAGCGCTCATATGCCGGTTCCTGCCGTTTTTTGAACTGCGTCAAAATTTTCCGCTGATGTAAGATTTGCAATTGCTTCACCGCCTCTTCTTTCCGTTCAACTAAATCGTTATGACGAGATAAGACTTCTTTGCTGTAAATACAGGCAGCAGTGTAGAGGCCACCACTCGCGAGTGCAGCAACCAACAGAATGGAAACCCGCTGTAATCGCTGCCTAACAATCGATTTCTTTGCCTGCTGAGCAATCTCTTGAGGCAAACGAAAATGAATCCCGAATTTTGCGGTTTTCAGGCCCTCCAAAATAGGATAGGGGTCTCGCACAAATATGGCATCTTCCTGCCGAACCAAATCCTGCTCGATTAGGGATTCCAGCCAGCTGCGATTATTAGAAACCAATAAAAAGGACAGTGGTTTTTTTTCGGCGGCGGCCATACGTTGGAATAGGAAATTTTGCTGACTGCGTACGATTTCCGAAGCCATGGACCTTAAATCCTGGCTGTTCATACGGCGTGGTGCGGTAAAATGAGTCCCCTCAAATATGGTCATCACCGCCTGGATCTTCAAATCTTCAAGGAAAATAACCGCCTTCTCGGCAGGCAAAAGCGTGTGCGCCTTTAGGAATGCCCTTAAGCCGATCGGGTAGGGCACCAGACATTGCACCGATATTGGGTTGAAATACCTATAAATATCCTCAATTTTTTCTCGAGGAACAGCGATGATTTGAACCTGACTGGCAGATAAACGCTCTTCCTGGACTAAATAATCCTGGGAGAACGTGGCCTCAATCAATTCTTCTTTGTATTTGCTCTCGTGCACTGTAAAAGAGAACACTTTGGTTTCACAGTCGATAAAAGCTACGGTAACAGCCTTCACACGAGACTTGATTTGATTTTGCATCTCCTCACGGGTGTACATCCCTGTCTGTCCCTCAATATCCATGTACATCCGCTCATCTGCCAAGACGTACACCATAATCAACCTCGTTTAGGGGTAATAAAAATGACTAATTCCGTTTTTCGTTCTTTATTTGTGGAATACTCGAATAGTTTGCCAAGCAAGGGAATCTTGGAAATGAGCGGCACGCTTTCACGGCTTTTTTCTCTAAAAGAAGTGATCAACCCACCGATAGCCACCGTCTGGCCTTCATTGAGTTTGACTATGGTGTTAATCGATTTTGTGCTGGTTGAAGGAGCTTCAATGACGCTGGCGCCTGATGCAATCGAACGAATACTGTCAATAGTTGTTACGACAGGTGTTACTGATAAATAAATCTGATCACCTATGATATTGCCCAGTAACCGCATCGTAACCCCTTCTTGCACCTGAGAAGTGGACAATGAGGTGATAGTTCCGGTTTGTGTCACCTCTATCGTGCTCTTATCCACGAAACTTTGAGTAGAGCCCACTTGAATCACCGCCACTTGATTATTGAGAATGCTTACCCGTGGTTGCGAAACCACTTCTACCCTCCCTTGCTTATTGAGCGCATCGACCACAAGCTTAATGCCATTCGCGGTTACGCCCGATCCATGCCTAGAACCGTCTGCATTAAACTTCAAGAATTGTCCTCCTGTAAAATTTCCCGACGCAAAATTGGTGCTTAGGGCAACGCTGTTGAGTGTTCTTAAATCTTGTGCCAACATATTCCAATCGACCCCAAACGTATTTTCCTCATTTAAGGTTACTTCCAACACTTTGACATCTACTTCGATTTGCTGAGTTACCCTTCGGTTTAAATCGTCAAAAAATTGCCTGATGCGGTCCAAATACGAGGGCGCGTCTGTGACAATAACCGCCCCGGCAGGCTTATTTATGGAAATTTGTCCCGTGGGAGAAATTAATACCTTTAAATTGTCTCGCACATCATCCCAAAATGAAATTCCGGTAGCCGTGTTTTGGACCAGGATCTTGGTACCCAATTTGATGTGTTGATTTGAAGTATTCTCATGTGCGTTGACACTATTGCCTTTGGAGGCGACAAAAGATTCATTGCTGGTCACGTCATCAAATTGCTGACTGATCGGCGGGAGCACAATGCGAAAAATACGTGTTTCCTGAGCTAGAATAATTAAATCTTTGTTTTGCAAGCGAAAACCGTAACCGGCTGAGTACATCAGAGTACTTAACGCATGGTCTATGGCCACATCCGACACATTGATAGACATTCTTTTATCTTCGACCCCAGGCCCAAGAATCACATTGGTACCGGTAACTTGACCAATGGGTTTTAGGATAATGCTCAATGGCAAATCCCGCACCTTTAAAGAGATGGTTTCGGTAAACTCCTTTGGTAAGACCTCATCTTTTTCAATGATTTTGGCTGCCTTTTTCATCGATGATGGTTTAAACAGCGGGGCCGATAATATTTTATTTTGCTGCTCCCACTCCTGGTGCAGGATCTCTTGCTTTTCTCTCGGGCTGATGATTTCCTGCTCTGCCTGAACGTTGAGGCAAACAGGTAATATCAGAAACATCCCTATCCACAATTTGCTCGGTCGACTCATGAATTTCCTCCTGCGACTGAATGGGGTAAACAGGGTTGCGGGCCCATTCGCCTGGTTTAATGATTACAAGCTCCGTATGCTCCGGTATAAAAATACTGTTGGCCACATGCCCCGGCACGTGAACTTCCTGCACAATGGGGCTAGCCCAATGATAATAAGGGAAATCGCCATCTTTAAACTTTCCTGCCACGGTCCGCATTTGTTCTTTAACTCCCGTACGGTAGCCTTGTTCGTAAACTCGCTTTTGCCCAGAAGAAACTGAGGTGCAGCCGGCCAGGACAATCAAAATCACCAACAAATTTTTATAGCCCATACGGATGTTCCTGTGCGCATTTTTTAATAGCTTCCATCAAGTTTCCTTGACAATATTCTGTTTGATTAGCCAAATATTCATTGTTGCGTGGTTCTGAATTGGCCACCCAATAAAGAAAAGGACTAGGAACCAAACGAATAACTCCGGAGCATGAATCAGTCATCACAAAGGCTTCCGAGAACTTTCCCTTTACTGTCTCTATTGTTTTCAGAGCCTTAATAACTTCCTCTTTCAAGGCCAATTTATCTTTGAGCAAGTCAATGACGCCGGGCTCCTGTTTTAGGAAGATTTTATTGGCAGCATTCGCAAGAATGGCAATGCCGCTCTCTTGACGCGTTAGATCCGCCATTTCCTGCGTAATGGCAACCACAGAGCAGCGATATTTACGGAATGTTTTAAAAGCATTGCTGATAAAATCAGCGGTATTCTTAACTTTTAGCAAAGACCATGCTTCATCGATCAGTAAGTATTTACGCCTTGCCTTCATTTGTTTTGCGGACACAAAATTGGTCATAAAAAACATGAGATTAAGCAGCACCGCGACTTGTAAATCCGGAAATGAGCTCAAACTGGCCAATTCAAAAACAATAAAACGTTTTTCAACGGTGAGTTGGTTTGGACCATCGAAAAAACTGCCGTAGGGACCTTTGCTCGTAAATGACGACAAACGCAAAGCCAGCATCGGACCCATCAAGGAATTAATCCCGCATTGCTCATTAAACTGATTGTCGTTAAGAATACCTACCACATTAGACAATGTGACCTCGGCATCGATTCTTTTTAGTTCATAAGCCCGGACAACGGCCTTTTGCAGCAGCCCCTCCTCTTCACGATTTAATCGGTAGCGTTCGTCACCGCCTGAGGCCATGTGGGAAAGCAGAGATAGTAAAAATGAAAGATTTTCAGAGGTTGGTGGATTGATGAAAGGATTGATTGTCACCGGGTTGTTAAAATCAAACGCCGAATATTGGCCGTTTAAAATGGCGCATAACTTTTTATACGAATCCCCCTTATCAAGAACAAAAAAGTGGGATCCAAGCCGCGCACTTTGAATAACAAGATCATTGATAAAGAAACTCTTACCCGACCCCGATGCCCCGACCAAAACTGCATGCGGATTAATATTCGAGTCAAATAAGTCTAAGAAAACCAACTCTCCCCGACGGTTGCAATACATGTGCGCCGGTGTTTTCGTCCCCTGAAATGAACCAAAAACAGGAAGCATATCCGCGGCGTTTCCAGAAAGCAGACGCCGAGATCGCCGGATAAAACGTTCATAATAGGGGTCGAAATTTAGTGGCAAGCAAGTCAAAAACAATGATGCGCCTATCAGGTCTTCTTTTAGGCCTTCGCAATGCAACCGGTTTAACCCACTTAGAAGATGGTTACAGGCATCTTCCACGTCATTGTCTGTGGCGCCCTGAATGATCCAGTGAAGCCGTGCCTGTACAATCTTGCTTCCGCTTTGAAACATGTGGGTCATGGTTTCATCCAGTTCCTTCTTTTTTTCCACGGCCTCTACGGATTTATCGCCCAACCAGTTTTCCTGATGCATAAATGCGAAAGCCTTCTGCATATTCAAACGATTGCGAGCGGTTGCTGTTGCCGGCAGGGTAAAATTAACTACAAGGAAGAACTCAGGCACGGTATCCACAAGGCAAAATTTATTGCCCTCATAAAACTCCCTGGTGAACATGCCAGTCATGGTGGATACGGGAACTTCCTTTAGACTAATCACCCTGGTTCGGGTACCCTCAAATATAAACCCGCATCCAGTACTTTGCGGTGTGTGGAATAGTATTTGTTCTCGTAGAGGATCCTCATCGGAGTAGGGAGCTTGAGAAATGATGGCGCTGCGTTTTGGGTTTAACAATCTATATAGCCACCCAACGAACTCCTCTCCGTTCATTACTTCATAAATAACTCCCGCCGCGAGCAGTGCACTTTCTATGGACGCTATGTGCCTTAAAAACACTGCTCTCAATTGTTGTGCCTGGTCATCCAAATCTTTTTTCCAAATTTTTTGCCAATCTGGAAAATAACGCGCCGTAAGATAAAGGCAGAAATTACGGGAAGAAAAATTTTGAGCCTTATGCGTGAAACAACCAGCGGGCCTGACGTGATCGGCAACTGAAGAGGTTCCTGCATCATGCTCCGTATACTTCGTATATTTATCGATTCTTTCTGGGTCATTGCGCTGCGCACTTAAGATTATTTGAAAGGCCATGTGCTCATTAGGTACACGCATAAACAAATTCTCCCATTGGTTTACCAACGCTGAGAGATCCTCCATACTTTTACCTTCAATCGGCAACGTAGACACTTTCCAGATCCGTCCCAGGCTTCCGTCCGACAGCAAAAAAATGTCATCGGTATACTCCATATAAGGAAGCAAATCCGAAAAGGCATAACCTTCATTAAAAAAGGATTCGAGGTGTTTATTTTGCGTGGACATTTCTACCTGGGGGACATTGAAAAGATCCTCTGGGGAAGAGGATTGATTAATACGCAACAATTATAGTAAATTTATCAAACTTGTCAAGCAAAATATTTTTGCCGTATTCTTGCCGTCAACTTGTTTTTAGGAGAATCACATGTTACACTTGGTTTTATGTGGAGAGCTTTTCCCCTTTCACTATTATTGTGTATCCTGACCTACCCGGCCCTTGCCAATGATGTTCGGGAAACTGACACAACGGCCCGCATCAGCGCATTGCAGGCGATGGACATTGACACCGAGGCCGTCGAAGCAGCCACCCCGGACACGGACATCACTGAACCCATCGAGATAACCGCCGCTGAAGAAATCCCTCAAGACGCGGTCGAATCCCCTGCTGAGGAAACGGCTGAGGAATCCGCGGAAGAAACTACTGAAGAAGCAACCGAAGACGACACCTACACCGAACCTCTCCCCACCCGGGAGAAATACGCAGTAGCACATGGTGATTTCGAACAAATCCCCGACTATATCAAACAAAGACTAGATCCCCGCCATGTCCATACGTTTAGTATGGATGCCGGCCCGTTTTACTACCGGTACGAAGAACCGGAAATTGATGTGAAAATATCCGGCCTGATGTACGGATTTACGGGCAAATATGCATACCGCCCGCCGGATGACAATATCTTTAACAATGTGGTGCTCAATACCTATAGAGCCGAAGGCACCTACGCCTTCTCCGATGATTTTACCTACAAGGGCTCCGGGATAGACAAAGGCATTCACAACCGTTATTACGACGTCCGCGCTCTGGTCGCCAAAGATTATTTGTTATATGACAAAACAATGGTCACCCCCTATTTTGGTTTTGGGCACCGTTATCTTTACGACAAAGGCAATATGCGGGTAACCTCGACCGGGGCTTTAGCCTATGACCGGCATTCCCGTTATTATTACCTTCCCGTAGGTTTTGACGTGCAGCTGCCAACCAAGAACAGGGATCTATTCTCCGTCGATGCCAATCTTGAATACGACATATTTTTGTGGGGCAAACAGACCTCAGACTTTGGCTCCGCCTTTAACGGCTTCCTTGGCACCCGCAGTGAAAACGTCAGCAACGACCAAACCAAAGGGTTTGGCGTGCGAGGCTCAGTCAAATTCACCTACATTGAGCCGCATTCCAAGGCCCATTTTTATTTCGAACCGTTTGCCCGCTATTGGCGCATCGAAGACTCTGACACCGACGATGTCCTTATTTTCAGCCAGCTAAGGTCGGGCCTCGAACCCCGCAACGACACCTTGGAAGTTGGCACCAAATTCGGGATCCAATTCTAATACCCCGTTTGTCGCCAATCTGATTTGCGCACCAGCCATTAATTTGTTATACTTCTATTGTATATGAGTAACCCTCCTCACCCAGCCAGAGGCCAAACGGCCCTCGAGTACTTACTCCTTTTTGCCCTGGTCTCCTTTGTGGTTTTTTTAGCTATGATTCCCAACACTGGGTTGATGACCCAGGCGCATACCATTTCGACGGGGTATTTTGAAAGCATTACGAATGTGATCATGGGGGAAAACCCCAAGCCGATCGACGGCAATTGGTGCCTGTGGGGGCCGCTGGATCCGGATTCGAATACCCAATGGCGGACCTGCGAATGCCCGGCCCCGGCGTTTGGCGGCAAATTCTGTGAGGGGGAGGCCATCAGCGTTCCGCCGCCCAATGGTGGCTGGGGTCCTTGGAGCGCCTGTGATCCACCCTGCGGACCTGGACACCGGACCCGCACTTGCCAGACTCCGCCGTGCCTTGGGCCTCCCAGGGAAGCTTGTAGCTCACCGGCTTGTCCGGACTGCCCCAACCTTGACTGTAGTAGCACCGAAAACTGCCTCACTTGCCCGCAGGATTGCGGCGTTTGCCCTCCGGGCTGTGGGGACGCCACGTGTCAGCCCACCGAAACTTGCTCGAGTTGTCCTCTAGATTGCGGGATTTGCACACCACCGCCTCTCGGAAACCCAGTTTCGGTTAACTATGATCCATGGGATCCCTTGTTGAGGAGCATTGGCATGTGGGTAGCTCCCCCCGGGAACACCCGCATATTCCCCAATCTGCTGACCCATTATTATTCTACGTTAAACGCTCCTGTCCCGGGCACATACACCATTGACTTTTCTTCAGATAATGTTGGCAACGTTTATATTGATGGGACCAACGTGTGCTCCTGGAATGATTGGGCTACCCAGACAACATGCACGGTTGATCTTACCCCTGGCTCCCATTCGATTGAAATCACCGTCGTTAACAACGCTGAACATCCTCTCTGGGGCCGTAACCCGGGCGGGGCAGCCATTCGGATCAAAGACCCCAGTGGCAATACGCTCTTAAGCAGCGGGGAATTGGATCAATGGGGCGCCAGCGTCGACTGCCCCAACGGCACCTCGTGGTTCTCCGACACCTACGAATGCAAGTAACAATTAAAAGCTGACTTTGTTGGGATTGAGCTTGAGTTTTGGATACCGCATTTTGAACTGCTTGAGATGGTCGACGATGCTTTCCGCCACCACCAAATTCCGGTACCAATTCTTATCGGCGGGAACAATGCACCACGGCGCCCAGGCCGTACTGGTGCGGGAAATGGCCTCTTCATAATATTTCATGTAAACTGACCATCTTTTATGGGACTGCATATCGCTTAAGGTAAATTTCCAGTGTTTTTTAGGGTCCTTGAGGCGCTCCTGGATGCGCCTCTTTTGTTCTTCCTTGCTGATATGCAAAAAAAATTTCAGCACCGTCACCCCTTCTTCCGCCAGCATGCGTTCAAAATCATTGATTTGCTGATAGCGCTGCCGCAGCACTTTATCCGGGACCAACTTCTTCACCCCCACCGTGACCACATCTTCATAATGGCTGCGGTTAAAAATCATGACGTGCCCTTTTCCCGGCGTGTGTTGATGCACTCGCCACAAATAATCGTGTGCAAGTTCTTCTTGGGAAGGCACTCCAAACCGGGTCACGCTCACCCCTTGCGGGTTCACGCCACCAAAAACATACCGTATCGTGCCGTCCTTGCCTCCGGTGTCCATAGCTTGCAGAATGATCAGCAGCCGATGTTTGCCTTGAGCGCTGAGCAGTTCTTGGTAGCCTCTTAAATCCTCTCGCAGCCCTTCCAATCGTTTTGAAATCTCGGCCTTGGCCCCTTGGTAGTCTTTAGGCACATCGGCTTTAGCATCCATTAAACGAATGTTATGGTCGGGCTTGACCAGGTGTGACGTCCACATGTGTTTTCCTTGTCCGTATGTCCGACTGGACTTTGTTTCTAAAAAGCATGTAATAGTACGCGATCATAAACACACATAACAGAACAACGATAGGGCCGGAATTGGAAAGAACTCTACGCATCTTCCAGCACCATCTCCTTTAAACAGTCCACCCATTCCGGGGACACGTTCAAACTCTCAACCATGTCCCAGCGCTCCCCGCCCAGGGCCAAGAACTGTTTTTTATATTCCGCGGCGATTTCAATGGTGGTCTCCAAGCAGTCGGCCACAAATGACGGTGAAAACACCAGCACCTTCTTAACAGCGGCGCTGGCCAATTTTTTAATCACCTCGTCGGTGTAGGGCTTGATCCAGGGGTTCTTGCCCAGGCGGGACTGAAAACACACGGTGTAGGCCCCTTCTTTGATCCCCAACGCATTGACCAAAAGGCGGGTGGTCTCAAAACATTGGGCCCGGTAACAGAATTGATTACGCGCGCTGTAGACCGAACAGCATTCCCCCAGCCGGCAGTACCCGTTGGAGGAACTTTTAAGGATCTGCCGCTCCGGCAGTCCGTGATAGCTAAAGACAAAATGATCATAGTGGACGCTGGACATATCTTTCTTACCCAGGGCCACGAAAGACTGCACAAAGAGCGGGTGCTCAAAAAAACGGCTGATCAATTTTAAATCCGGAATCACCTGCCATTTTTTGATTTCCTGCAGCAGGCATTCATGGGTCGATCCCGTCGAGGCGGAAGCGTATTGGGGATACAGCGGAATGGCGATGATTTTGGCCAGCCCCTGCCCCTTAAATTGCTGCAGGGCGGACGCAATGCTGGGGTTTTGATAACGCATGCCAAGGGCCACCTGATATTCGCTGCCCAGCGACTGCTGCAGCAGCGCGGTCATTTTCTCTCCATACACTTTCAGCGGCGAACCTTCCTTGGTCCAAAGCTCATGGTAGCCTTTGGCGCTTTGTGGAGCCCGAAAGGGCGCAATCATAAAATGGATGAGCGGCCAGCGGCGAAAAAACGGGATGTCGATGACCCGGGGGTCCATCAAAAACTCGCGCAAATACTTGCGCACGTCGGCGACGCGGGGACTGTCCGGAGTGCCTAGGTTGATGATGAGCACTCCGGTCTTTGATTTGGGTTTGGGCATGGACAATACTATATATCAAGTCAGCAAAAAATTCCAGCAATCAGGAGATCCTTTAAATGCAAACGCCGGGGGTTACCCGGCGTTTGGGAGTTCTTTTGGCAACCACAACTCCGTTTATTTATCAATAGGGAAGGTGACGACATCCAAGGTGCCATGCACCATTTGCTTTGCCATATAAAAAGTGCCTTTCAAAAAACCGGCGGGCAAAGTAATAGGCAAAAAGCTGCCATCCTTGGCTTCGGCCTTGACGTGGTCCCTCACCTCAAGCGGTGATTTGACCATGGTGGTGATGCCTTTTTTGAGTTTTTCCACTGGTTTATAATCGGCATAAGACGGTGTGCTAAACACCAGAATCACTGACAGTACCATGAGCATTGAGAGTATCTTTTTCATACGTCCTCCTTGTTGGAACCCATCTGGATTCCTTACTTTAAGTATGGCACTAAACACATCCGCCTGCCAGGGGCAAAAGGCTTTTCAGGGAAAGCGATTTCTCTGATGAATTAATGAAAAATGGCCAAAAGAAACAAACCCATGGTGCAGAAAAAACCGCCAAACCAAACAATGGTGCGTAATGTAGGTTGGTCGATCAGGTAGAAGTAACCGTATAAACAGCGGAAGACAATGAATGCCACGGCGGGTGGAGACTGCAGCGGTAGGCCCACCCCAGCCAAATGCGCCAGTATAACGGCGACGGCAAAGGGCGGAAAGGCCTCAAAGCCATTCAAATGGGCGTGATGGGCCCGCCTGGCCTTGCCTTGAATGCTCTCTAGAAATTCACGAGGTTTGCTATTGTCGTAGCCCTTGGTCGAAAATTTGGCATAAGCGACCAACGCATAGGGCAAGAGGAATGCCAGAAAAACGCAAACCAAAGGAACATCCATAAATCAGCTTACCATTCCAGCGCGCCGCCGGTTTGATATTCGGTCACCCGCGTCTCAAAGAAATTTTTTTCTTTCTTAAGATCAATGACCTCTGACATCCATGGGAATGGGTTGCTGGAGTTGTACTGACGTGGCAGGCGCAATTTTTCCAAGCGGCGATCCGCGATGTACTGCACGTATTCGCGCAGCAATTGGGTATTGAGGCCCAAAACACCGTGCGGTAGACATTCCTGGGCATAATTGACTTCCAATTCCACCGCCCGTTTGATGCGGCTGACCAAATAATCGACAAACTCCGAGGTCCAGCAATACGGGTTTTCCTCGATAATGGTGTTAATGAGCTGTATGCCAAAATTCATATGGATGCTCTCATCCCGCAAAATGTACTGGATCTGTTCGCAGGTGCCGGGCAAACGGTTCTGGCGGCCAAAGGACAACAGCGTCACGAACCCGCTGTAGAAGAATATGCCCTCGGTGACCACGTAAAACGCCACCAGGTTATCGACAAATTTCTGCAGGCCCTCCTTGGTGGTCAAATCCACAGCCATATCAATAATGCCATCGGTGCAGCTCATGGAAAATTCGTCTTTTTCATAAATGGCCTGATTTTCGCGGTACATATTGAAAATTTCTGCCTCATCCAGCGACAGAGACTCCACAATATACTGAAAGGTGTGCACGTGAATGGCTTCCTCAAAGGCCTGGCGCAACAAATACTGGCGGCATTCTGGGTTGTCAACCATTTTATAAATGGACAGCACGATGTTGTTGCCGACTAACGTCTCGGCTGTTGAAAAGAAACCCAAATTGCGTTTGACGACATGGCGTTCGTCCGGGGTAAAGGCCGCGGCATTTTTCCATTGCTCGATGTCGCGCTGCATGGAGACCTCGGTGGGCATCCAGTGGTTGGCGCAGGCATCCAAATAATAATGCCAGGCCCATTTGTACTTGATCGGCACCAGCTGGTTCACATCCACCGTGCGGCTGTTTAAGATGATGCGTTTATTCTCGGCGGAGACCCGCTCACGGGTCATGCGGATGCCACCGGAACACGCGGCCGCTTTGCTGTCTTTGGTCTCAGACATGTGGTTGGTTCTCCTTAAATTACTGGCATGATTCACAATCTTGAATCGGCGGGGGGGTGCTGGGTTTAGGCGCGGTGTCGACCACCCGCCCCTTGTCATCCCGCTGGCGGGTGCCGACGACATTGTCATATTTATTGACGTCTAAGGTGCTTTTTTCAATGCGGGTGGCGCCCATGGACCGCAAATAATAGGTGGTCTTAAGGCCCTTCTCCCAGGCGTACATGTACATGTCGCTGATTTTTTTCCCGCTGGGCTTGGCCTGGTACAAATTCAAGGACTCCCCCATGTCGATCCATTTCTGGCGGCGGCTGGCAGCATCGATGATCCATTCATAATCGATTTCAAAAGCGGTCGCGTACTTCGCCTTTAAATGCGTGGGGATGCGCTTGATTTCCTGCACCGAGCCGTCAAAATATTTCAAATCATCGATCATTTCCTGGTCCCAAATTTTAAGCTTCTTTAAATCCTCCACCAGGTATTCATTGATCACCGTAAATTCACCGGAGAGGTTGCTTTTGACAAACACATTTTTATACATCGGTTCAATCGACTGGGTGACGCCGGTGATATTGCCGATGGTGGCCGTCGGGGCAATGGCCATCATCAGACTGTTGCGCACCCCATGTTCCTTGACGTACTGGCGCACTGCCGCCCAATCCTGGCGCTGGGTGCGGTCAACGTCCAAATATCCTCCGCGCTCATGGGCCAAAAGCTCCAGAGTGTCAATGGGCAAAAATCCGCGGTCCCATTTGGAATTCTTATAACTGGAATACGGCCCTCGCTCTTTGGCCAGCTCCATCGAGGCCAAAATCGCATAATAGGAAATGGCTTCCATGCTGAGGTCGGCAAATTCCACTGCTTCCCTGGACGCATAACTCAAATCCAAATGATACAAGGCATCCTGAAAACCCATAATTCCCAAACCGATGGGACGATGGCGCTGGTTGGCACTTTGCGCTTCGACGGTGGGATAATAATTAATATCAATAACATTGTCTAGCATGCGCACGGCCGCGGTCACCGTTTCTTTTAGCTTGTCAAAATCAATGCCGTCGCGCGTGACATGAACAGCCAGATTGATGGATCCTAAATTGCAGACGGCGGTCTCCTCTTTAGACGTATTTAGAAGGATCTCCGTGCACAAATTGGAGCTGTGCACCACGCCGATGTGGTCTTGCGGGGAACGCACATTGGATGGGTCTTTCCAGGTGATCCAGGGATGACCCGTTTCAAAAAGCATGGATAACATTTTGCGCCACAATTGCACCGCCGAAACCACCTTAAAATGTTTGATTTTGCCTTCTTTGGACAGGCGCTCGTACTCTTCGTAGCGTTTCTCAAAGGCCCGGCCGAAAATATGGTGCAAGTCGGGGGCTTCCGAGGGCGTAAATAACGTCCAGTCCGCGTTGGCTTTGACCCTTTTCATAAAAAGGTCCGGGATCCAGCTGGCGGTGTGCATGTCATGGGTGCGGCGGCGTTCGTCGCCCGTGTTTTTGCGAAGCTCCAAGAAATCCTCGATGTCCAGATGCCAGACTTCCAAATACGCGCACATGGCTCCCTGGCGCTTGCCGCCCTGGTTGACAGCCAGAGCCGTATCGTTGGCGACTTTCAAAAATGGGATGACTCCCTGGCTTTTGCCATTGGTGCCTTTGATGCGGCTGCCCATGGCCCGCACGCTGGTCCAATCGTTGCCTAAGCCCCCGCTCCACTTGGAGAGCATGGCATCGTCCTGGATGCACTTAAAAATATGCAGCAAATCATCCTCGATGGTGGTTAAGAAACAGGAGGAAAGCTGAGGGTGGCGGGTGCCGGAGTTAAATAGCGTCGGAGTGGAAGATGTAAAACGGAAGGTAGACAGCATATTGTAAAATTCAACCGCCCGCTCGTTCCTCTGGGCCCCTTCTTTGGCGCACAACCCCATGGCCACGCGCATCCAAAAAATCTGCGGCAATTCCAGGCGGCGGTCTTCGGAATGGATAAAGTAACGGTCGTAGAGGGTTTGCAGGCCCATATAACGGAATAAAAAATCTCGCTCCGGGACAATGGCCTTGCCTAAGAGTTTCAAATCAAAGTTTTTCAGCGCCGGATCAACCAACTCCAGTTCGGCAGCTTTATGAATGTAGGTGCTCAGGTACGCCGGGTATTCGACGCGCATGCGTTCAAACGACATCTCTTGTCCCAGGGCTTCCTGGTATTCCATAAGCAGCAACAACCGCGCTGCCACGAAGCCATAATTGGGCTCTCTTTCGAGAAAGGTGCGCGCGGCCATGATATTGGCCAGGGCGAGCTGGCGTTCATTCATGCCGCTGAAATAATTTTTGATCGCCTCGTTAAACAAAACATCGACGGAAATATCGGCCAGGCCTTTGCAGCAGGTCTCAAAATTAAACCGGATCTCATCCAAGTCGATGGGCCGCTCCACCGTGCCGGTCTTAATGACCAGGTTCTTGGCCCATTCCAGCGATTCTTCGCCTATCTGTTTTCTGTTACGTCGGGCTTTGGCCCGCTCTTCGCGGTAAATGATGTAGCGCTTGGCCACTTCGTGGTAACCGGCGGCCATGATCACCTTCTCGACAATGTCCTGCACCTCTTCGATGTAAACCGATTTCCCCTCGGGCCACTTGGCCCGCACTTCTGAGACCACTTTTTCGGAAAGTTCGTACGCTTTTTCGATCAAAATCTCGTTATAAACCCCCTTATTATGCGCAATGAGGGCCTTGGCAATGGCCAGGGTGATTTTTTCCTGCTTGAAGGAAACCATCTTTCCGTCACGTTTAATAACGGAATACAGTTCAAACAACTGGCGGCGGGCGGCATGATGGCGGCGGTAGCTAGCGTAACGTTCCGCCACTTCTTTAAATCCATTTTCATACAACTGACGGATCACTTCGTCCTGGATTTCTTCGACCGTCAAAAAAGGCTTTTGGGTGGCCCGTTCTTTGATGACCGCCACCACGCAATCGGTGACCTTTTGGGCGTCTTTCAAGGCTTCTTCAGGCAATTGGGATTCCCGCGGCAGGCCGGCTTGTTCCTTGAACGAATTGGCAATCGCATGGGTGATGCGGCTGGGGATAAATTCAATGACTTGACCGTTGCGTTTTTGAACCTTGATGTCAAACGTGTTGGTGATATTTGTTATTTCCTGCGGCATGTCCGCTCCCCCCGAGGTAGAAGAGAAAACACTATATATATGGTAGTTAATGAGTTGGGAACACTACATATGGTATTTTACATTTAAATTGAAGTCAACAGATTTTACAAATATTTTTGCTTATTTTTTGGCGGCATTATATCGTTTTTCAACTTCCTGCCAGTTGATCACATTCCAAAATGCGGCGATATAATCGGGGCGGCGGTTTTGATAAAGCAGGTAATACGCATGTTCCCAGACATCCATTCCGAGGAGCGGAATTTTGCCTTCCATCACGGGGCTGTCTTGATTGGCGGTGGAGGAGACTTCCAACTTTCCATCTTTACTTAAGGCCAGCCAAGCCCATCCTGAACCAAAACGCGTGGCCCCGGCTTGGGCAAATTTTTCCTTGAACGCATCAAAAGATCCGAATGTGGCGTTGATGGCAGAACCCACTTTGCCGGAAGGTGTTCCACCGGAGTTAGGTCCGATGACAGTCCAAAACAAGCTGTGATTGGCGTGCCCGCCCCCGTTATTACGCACGACGGTGCGGATGTCCTCGGGGACCGCATTTAAATTGCAAATCAAGTCCTCCACCGATTTATTCTCAAGGCCTGGTTTGCCTTTGATGGCATTGTTCACATTGTTGATGTAGGCCTGATGGTGCTTGGTGTGATGGATTTCCATCGTGCGCGCATCAATGTGCGGCTCCAGGGCGTTGTAGGGATACGGAAGTGGGGGTAATGTGTATGCCATGCGTCCTCCAGTTTAAAAGTAGGGACAGCGCCCTATTAATGTTGATGTCCGCAGCCGCAAGCATCGCCTTTGACGGCTTTTAAGACTTCATCGTAGTTGGGTTCACTGGCAACTTCCTTAACCAGTTGGGTGTAAATAACTTTGCCATGCTCGTCGATTACAAAAATAGCCCGGGCCAACAGCGCCAGCCCTTTGATCAGCACGCCGTAGATCTCGCCAAAATTGCCGCGGTAATCAGACAAGGTCTTGACCGCGGTCGCTCCGCTTGCCCCGCACCAGCGTTTCTGGGCAAAAGGCAGGTCTTTGCTAATCGTCAAAATCACCACGTCGCCCAACTTGGCCGCTTCCTGGTTAAAGCGTTTGGTTTGTGTGTCACACACCGGTGTATCCAGCGATGGAACCACCGAGAGAATGATCTTTTTACCCTTAAAAGACGAAAGTTTCACTTCCGATAAATCATTGGCCACCAAGGTGGCGTCCGGCGCAGTGCTGCCGACTTTGACTTCATTGCCGACCAGCGTCAAAGGATTCCCCTTCAGTGTGATTGCTCCAACCCGTTCTGCCATCATACGCTCCTTACATTAATTGGGGCCAGCCCCCTATTTTTGTCATTATAACACAAATTCAAATTCTTTATTTTTCAACTTTTAAGCGGTACAGTTGGGCCGCGAAAATGCCGCCTAAAATGGGACCCATCCAATACAGCGGAAAATCACGTAAATCGCCACCGATGAGCGCCGGACCCAAATAGCGGGCCGGATTCATGGCTGCTCCGCTGATGGGGCCTCCCATTAAAATGTCCAAAGTAACGGCCAGTCCGATAAATAACCCTCCCATTTTGGGAGCCCGGCTGTCCACGGCCGTGCCATAAATAACAAACACTAAGATAAAAGACAAAATGATCTCCGTCATAAAAGCATTGTTAGGCGTAAAACCTGCGCCCACCGCTGGAATTCCCATGTTGATGGCGGTCAAAACCTGAGGAGGCTCAATGATTTTAATAAGCACCATGGCCGCTACAGCTCCCGTGCACTGGGCCACAATATACCCCACAGCATTGGCGGAGTTAATTTTTTTGGCGGACCAGAGCCCAATGGTGACGGCTGGGTTTAAATGCCCGCCGCTGACCGCGGCCGTGGCTGAGGCCATAACAGCGATGGCCAAGCCATGCGCCAAAGCAATCCCGGTCAGTCCTAATTTACCTCCGGTGATATGATCGGCGGCGATAGCTCCCACCCCGATAAAGACCAGGGTAAAGGTCCCTACAAATTCCGCTACCAAGGCGTTTGTTTTCATAAAGCTCCCTTCCTAAACCAGTTGTGCAAAACATATTACAATCTTCTATGTATTTGTCAATGGTGGTTCTATAATTGGAGCATGTTTACGTACAAAACCCAGATCCGCCTGCACGATACCGACGCGGCCGGGATTATTTTCTTTGCCAACCAACTGGTGATCGTCCATGATGCTTATGAACTGTTGCTGGAAAAATTCGGGTTTAGTTTTCCTCAAATGCTTAAAGGCGGCAAATATTTTCTGCCCATTGTGCATGCGGAATCGGATTATAAAGCCCCTTTGTTTGTGGGGGACCATATTTCCATCAAAATCAAGGTAGGCCATATCGGAAACTCGTCATTTATTTTCGAATACGAAATCCGCAACCGGAAGCGCCTCGTCGGCACGGCCAAGACGGTGCATGTAACCATCAACCCCAGGACCAAAACCAAGGTCTCCCTCCCGCCAAAACTACGCGCGGCCTTGGAACATTACGCCCGTAAATCCTAAATTTCTAAAAAAACACGAAGGTCCTTGAGGGGCTGCATGCCGATAATCTCCGGCTCAAAGCCAACGGCGTTTTGCAGTTGCTGTAGCATGGCGGGATCCATTTGAAACTTGATGGCATTGGTATGTGTGGCGATATCTGAATTGGCAGGCTCGGGGTTTAAGTCGATCCCGCCTTTTTCGCGTAAGGCCAGGACGGCCGCTGCCATGGCCTCATTTCTACCCCTTACCTCTGACCCAAGGTCTCGCGCTTGTTGGAAGATGGCAACCAAAAATGCCGCTCAATCGTCGCCTTTTTCAGGGTCATACATCATGACCTCGTGCCATCCCCCGTTAGGTGCAGGGAAATTCACCTGCATCTCATCGATCTGGAGATTGCTCTGATCAATCAGCTTGACGATCTCCCGGGTCCTTTGGGCCCCTTGCGGATCATCTTGATCGAAAAAATCGAAAGCATCATTAAAGGAAACATCTCTCAACTGCTCTCCCTCAAGCGCAAGCAAAAGTTTGGCCCGAAAGAACATATTGGGGAACATCACATCCAATGCTAACGGTGAGTAGCTGAGTTTATGTTTCGCCTTATTGGTCGCCGCCTTTATAAACTCCGGAATAAGTTGATCGCGGGTGGTGACGAATCGCTCAATGATGTCGGGCATAATGATTTGCCATAAGTCCAAGGTTTGCCCTGCTAGATTGAGATCCAAATACGGCCGATGAGGGTTTGCCAAATAATGGTCGACGTGGAGAAAAAAGTCTCTAAAATCTCTCCCTTGCCAAGTGATCAACGATGGCTCGCCTGAGAAACCATTCACCATCGCTCCCATAATCTGCTGTTTTAGGACCGTATCGGAAAGGTCGATTTGTGCATACCACTCCATTAAAATGGCCAAACCGTAGGTTAGCCATAAATAATCAATGAAGTTCGCATTGCGGCGATACAAGCGATCCGGTTGATATGATCTCACATCTGCCGACCGTTCGGCAAATCGAAGATGGCTGGCAATAGCCGGAACTAGTGTCAACAGCTCTGCGGGTAACGCGTGCCAGATACTGATTTGCAGTGCCAAATTGGGCGGCCAGTCCCCGCCTTTCCCACTCGGCTCGAAATCTTCGGCCAAATTCAATAAACATATTGGGATCATCCGGATGAACCGAGGGAAACTTGAACTGTTTATTCGAGTTGTGGCCAAGCAATTCTTCGGGTGAACCTCGGAGCATATACCAGAGGCTGGGACCGAAATCTGCGTCCAACTCTTCAATGGTATTGTACTTCTTCGCAAAAAAGGTTTCGAAATAGGACATCCAATAGCCGGGATCATTGTTGATCTGAACTTTATTCATCGAAGCTGGACTTACCATCGCTGAAGTAATTGGATTGAGTTTAAGCTGCACCTCTACATCGTTGACGCCTTTGACTCCCTCAATGCCATCATTTGTGGTCGCTATCATGGCGGTATCCCACTTGATTCCACCGAAAAAATACTTCCTTGGTAGAGATTGTTTCGTGACGGGAGCGAATTCTACTTTGATGTAGTTGTAGGCGCCTTTTTTAAAAGCCTGGAGGTAGCGCCGGTAGAGAGCATCCACATCCACGCTATTGGTGTACTCGGTCCCTCGAATTTTGTTCTCATCGGCAAAAACTTGAGACACAATGCTATCCTTGATTTTCTTTTTGTACCATCCGGCGAGGATGAAGGAATTGTACATCTGCCGCAGTTGAGCAAAGTTCTTGCCCTGGTTGATTTCTTTTGTCAGTTGTGGCACCACGATTTCCTGTAAAATCTTTTTAGTGGTTTGACTTATGGTCGAAGGCTTTGTGTGGGGTATTTTCATATGCATGGCCAAGTAGTCTTGGTCCAACATCACTTTCAAGGAGCTCTCGACCACGTAGGCTGTATGAGCTTTAGCGTTCTCATACACCACGGCTTGTCCAGGCACGATCCACACCTTGTTCAACGTATTAACCGGTAGGTTGGTGGTGCCTAACTTCGTGGCGGCCTCTGCATAGACTTTCTGCCAAAATTTCTTGCCGGTTTCATCCTCCGGATAAATCAAACTGGCGGTGATCTGTTTGAGCATGTAATCCTGGGCAAGCAAATCGCGCCCCATTCCGGTTTGGCCGAAACTTTCGGGAATAATCCGGTCCTTTTCGTAAGGGCTTAAATTAACCCAGAGGTCTTGGTCAGAGGTGGTGATCGAGGCAAGAAAATATTTAACAAGCTTGGTTGATTCGGCCTTGAGGGCAGACGTCGTGTCCCCTGGGGACAGTATGAAGTCAAATCTAAACGGATTGTCAGGGTGGACTTTGATCCCTTTAAGCACCGGTGGATGAAACGCTGGGCTTGGGGAGATTCGGGTGCCCGGCAGCGGCAGGGACAATTCTGTGGCATTGGCGGCCGGCAAATGCACAAAACTGCCGATAAAGGTCACGAGTAAAAGATGGACCATGAGTTGTCTTATATATAGATTTTGCGGCATCGCCAAAGGGTACAATATCTAAAGCAATTTTGCTACATTATGGCGGGAGACCTTATAACCATCTTTTAACTCTTGGGGCCAGGCATAAAACGCCACTGGGATTTTGAATTTGGGCAAAAAATTTTGGCAATGCGCGGTGATGTGCTCGGGAGTCAGCGTGGTGCGAGCGGCATATTGGATGAATGCCACGGGCCGGGCCCCGAATTCAGCATCCTCTTTGGGGATGACGACGACCATCCCCAAAGAGGATGCTG
>JAKFXC010000092.1 GCA_021731625.1 Candidatus Omnitrophota bacterium | reverse complement strand
TGCTTTCATACCTCTCCTCTACGCCGGGATCGGCGATCTTTTTTTATATGTCTATATTAAATATACATTACAAATGAAACCAATTCCAGCTATTTTTTTAAAATAAAAAAGACGAATCCCTTCGAACGCTTTAAGGAATGCGTCTTACGTACGTGGTTACAACCTTTGGGTTTAATTGAGGTGCTGTTTAAGGGCTTCCCAGGTCCGGCGGCCTACCACGCCGTCGGCAGTCAACCCTTGGGCCCTTTGAAAGGCAATCACCGCGGACTTGGTGCCGGGGCCGACCTTTCCGTCGATCTTGCCGGGATAATAGCCCGCGTTTTTCAAAGCGGTCTGCACTTTGAGAGCAGTGGCATTGACACGGATCACCTCGTCGGAAGACGCTTTGGACCCCACAGGCATGGGCACGTCCATATCAAAGCTAGACGGTGGCGGAGTGGTTTTGGAGTCCACTTTACTGGAAATGTCCTTGACTTGGTATTGCAAATCCACAATCTCGGAATCTTTTTCTTCCAATTTCTTTTCGAGTTCCACGACCCGGGATTGCAAATGTTCGGATTCAGATTTACGCGGGGCGCTGGCACAACCGTACACACTCGAGAGAAAAATCGCCACCAAAAATAAACGTATGAGCACAGGCCCCTCCTTTAAAATTTTGCACTATTGTAGCATAACTTTTTCGCTGTCCAATTAAAAAACTTGAATTTGTATGCCTGACGCCAGCGTCACCAAAGGGTTTTGCCATTTAGAATCCCCCCGGCACTGCTCCGCCAAGGCCATCAATGGCACGGCGTTGGCGTAGGCGGCTTTCAGATCCTGCTCCACCAAACTCCCAAAATCCCCTGCGTCGCGGCTGAGGTCCACATACAATTTCGAGGCCCGCATATTTTGCAGAGTTTCCGACAGAGGGACTTTGAGGGCCAGGGCGAATGCCTCCGCAGCCAGGGGGCAATTGCCGCCTTGCGCACCTAAAACACCCAAATTATAGGTACTCCAAAAAAATCCCGGATTAAGCCGTACCGCTTCTTGAAACGCACGCAGGGCCAGGTCTTTACGCCCCTGATAAAAATAACATGGCCCTAAAAAAACATGCGCATCAAATCGCTCGGGCATGAGTTCCACAATTTTTTCAAAATACGCCACATACGCCGCCCAGTTGACCGCCGCAGGGGGGATTTCCCGACGGCCAAAGGCAGCCAGTTCTTTAAACGAAGGAATTAAGAAATTAAGCTCAATGATGTTGATTTTTGCTTTGGCGCGGGCCCGCTCAGTGGCGATATGGTCGGACACAATGTTGGGCCGCCCGGATAGGTGCGCGTACAAAAAATATATCCCCAACGCCAACGCGAGCAGAGAAATTTTATTTATCCATAGCCGCATACTTGAATTTATCCTAATCTATAAGAAAAAGTTCGCAAGGCAAATTCTTTGAAATGACCCCCTTGATTTTTACCACCCTCTACCTGATTTACCTTTCGCTCATCTGCCAATCTTTAATTATGTATGACTCCGTCGGGTATGAAATCAGCGGCCAGGAGTTGGTCCAAAACGGCCTGGCTGGGTATTTTAAAACCGGGCCGCACCGTGAACCCATATACCCCCTCTTAATCGCCGGCGCTATGCAGCTGGCCAAGACCTTTTCCCTAGAATACCGCTGGGTGTTGAAATTGCTGCACATTTTCATTTTGGTATTAACGCAGGCACTTGCTTTTGTGATGCTTCGGGGACTGAACGTGGATCGATGGATACGAACAGCCGCCATTGTGTATATGGGCGTGTCGCCGGTACTGGTCAATAGCGCCTTCTGGGTGTATTCGGAAATTGCGGTGCTGCCGCAGATCTTACTGATTATTTTGTTGGCCGCACGCAGCTGGAACGATATCGCGACGTCGGCGAAATGGTCCACCCATCTCTGGAATGGCATTGGCTTAGGGGCCGCATTATTTTTGGCGCTGTGCGTGAAAGGAATTTTTGAAGCCCTGACTCCGCTTTTGCTGATCCCATTTGTAATTTTGATCAAATCTCCCCGTTACCGCCGGGCCGCGCTCACGGTGGTGATGACCTGCGCCGCCTGCTTTTATATTCCGCTCAATGCGTACAAATGGGCCAATCACGTGGGCAACGGCAATTTTGCCTTCACCAACCGGGCGGCCTGGGCCTTATACGGCAATACCGCCCGACGGGCGCTGCCTTTGGGCCCTGGAAAAATCAAAGCGGCGTTTGCCTACGCCGCCAACCCGCATTATTGCTACAACGTGTCCGACAAAGCCAATTGCGATTTTTGGTCCTACATTCCCTCTGATCAATTGGGCATGGGGCGGCTGCAGGAATTGTCACAACAAGGACTTTCCAACCAAAAAATTAATCACATGATGATGAGCGAATCCCTGCAGCTGGCCTGGAAGAACCCGCTGCAGCAAATTTTTCTGGCAGAGGTGGAGTCGCTGAAAATGTTTTTTTGGGAGACCACGAATGCCGGACAAGTCACTTATCCGGATTGGCTGGAAAAACTTTATAAGCTTCCCTGGCTGGAGCCGTTTTTGGTTGTGACTACAGCCTTCTTAAGTATGGGAGCGTTGGGGCATCTCATTGTGGTCGGCTGGCGTCGACGGAAAGAATTATTTGACCCGGGTCAGAGTTACAGCCAGGCGTTGGTGCTGTTTATGACCGTGATGCTCTTGGCTTACGGATTTGCGCACAGCTTTTTCTTTGTCCTGCAGCGCTACAGCATCCCCATTGCCCCGGTGTGGGTGATCGCCATTGCGTTTTGGTCCAATCATTTATGGGGCCGTAAAAGGATCCAATCGGGCTAACCGCGCGTGCTTATAATCCCGTGGGATGAGTGCCTCCCTTGCCTGGTTTCCTCAAATCATCCTGCATGCGATCCAGAACAAAAATCTCTTTCAAGAAATCCTGCATGTCTTTCCAGGACTGCGCATCGGCGGCGGCATTGTACCCCACCGGCATGTTGAATTTGGCAGCAAAGGTGTCCGCGTCGGGATTGGTGAAGCTGTGTTTGGCCCCTTCATATACCTTAAACTCATAATTAGCTCCGGCAACATCCAGCCCAGCTTTAAAGGCAGTAATTTGTTCCGGGGTGATGAATTGATCCGCCCCACCGTGGGCCACCAAAATCTTGGCTTTCACTTTCCCCGGTTCCGGTGGATTGGGCGGCAAGGACCCGTGAAAACTGACCACTCCCAAGAGCGGCGCACCGGACATGGCCATTTTGAGTACTGTGGCCCCGCCGAAACAATAACCGATGGCGGCAATGCGATTGGGGTCAGCTAAACGAAATCTTTTCAGCACATCATAAGCCGCCATAAAGCGGGCTTTGCTTTCGGCCTCATTGCTGGTGGCTTCCTTCATGAACTTGGCAGCATCGTCGGGATGCAGAGCCACTTTGCCGTCGCCGTACATATCTACCCCCAAGGCCACGTAGCCGAGTCGCGCCAGCATATCGGCGCGTTTGCGGGCATAATCATTATGGCCCCACCATTCGTGCACCACCAACACCCCAGGCCGCGCCTCTGTGCTGCTGTCATCCCAAGCCAAGTACCCTTTAAAGGTGGCGCCGCCCTGCTTGTATGCAATTTCCTCAGCTTGCACGGCTGCGTGCGATACCCCGGCCACGCTTAAAAAAAATAAACCACCCATAATCCATGCCTTCATAATTCCTCCCGAGGTAGACCGTTTCTAGATATCCTTATTAAGCCGAGTATTTTACAACAGAAGTGTCCCTATTGGAAGGAACTTCCTTAAACCGTGGCGCCTAGATCAAATTAGAAAATCAAATTTAATATAGGTTTAGCAAAATTCATTTGTATAATTAATTCATGTCCCTGGCCTCCTCCAGTCTCAATGACATTTTAGCCGCGGCCCGAAGAGAAAAAGCCAGCGACGTACACCTTTCCGCCCAAAACCCCCTCATTTTTAGAGTCAACGGGCAACTCAAAATCATGGATCCGCAACCCTTGTCAGCGGAACAGGTGCGCACCATGATTAGCAAAGACCTGCCGCCGGAGCTCATCCAACGTTTTGACGCGGCCGGTGATGCCGAATACGTGCATGTGATCGAGGGTCAGGGCCGCTTCCGCATGACCTTGATGAAACAGCAGCAAGGATGGGAGCTGACCGTCCGCCTGATCCCAGCCCAAATCCCAAATTTAGAAGCCATCGGCATGCCGGCCTCCTGCGTCAACCTGACCAAATGGGCCCAAGGCATGGTGCTCATTACCGGCGCCGCCGGCTGCGGCAAAACCACGTCGCTGGCAGCACTAGTTGAGATCATCAATCAAACCCGGAGGGAACACATCATCACCATCGAAGCCCCCATTGAAATCGTCTATACCCCCCAAAAATGCCAAATCACCCAGCGCGAAGTCGGCCATCACACCCAATCGCAAAACAAAGCCCTGCGGGCGGCCTTGCGCGAAGACCCGGACATTTTGGTGATCAGTGAATTGCGGGATTTGCCCACCATCCAGCTGGCCATCACCGCCGCCGAGACCGGGCATTTGGTCTTTGGCACCATGAACACCGTCAATGCGGCGCAGACCATCTCGCGCTTGATCGATTCTTTTCCGTCGGATGAACAGAGCATCATGCGCAATATGATGTCCGAATCGCTGCGCGGGGTGATCTGCCAGCAGCTCGTCCCCCGCAAGGACGGCAACGGCATGGCCGCGGCATTTGAGATCCTCATCGTCAACAATTCCGTCGCCAACTTGATCCGCGAAGGCAAAATTGCCCAAATCAACAATGCCATGACCACCGGCCGAGCCGCCGGCATGCAGCTGATGGACAGCGCGCTGCAATCTTTGGCCGCCTCCGGCATTATCTCCAGCCAGGACGCCCTGGAGAGGGCCAGCAATCCGGCAACCATGATGCAAATGGCAAACATGTAATATGGCCGACATCGATAAACTTTTTACCATTTTGATCGAACGCCAAGGATCAGACTTGCATTTGGAACAGGGCCAGAAACCCAAACTCCGGGTGCAGGGGCATTTGGCCGAAATTTCCGACGACGTACTAACTTCAGACCGCATGACCACATTGTTGTCGCAGATTGCCGCGCCGCCGGAATGGAAAGAGTTTGAATCAACCGGAGATTTGGATTTTGCGCACACCTTCGCCCAGGTGCGCCTAAGAGCCAATTACTTTCGGCATTTTCAAGGCTTGGGCGCGGTGTTCCGCCTCATCCCCTCCGAGATCCGCACCATCGAGGAATTGGATTTGCCGCCGCGCATCAAGGATTTTGCCAAATGGAAATCCGGCCTGGTCCTAGTGACCGGCCCCACCGGCAGCGGCAAGTCGACCACCTTGGCTGCGGTCATCAATTACATCAATGAAAACTTCGCGCAAAAAATCATCACCATCGAGGAACCGGTGGAATTCATGCATGCCCGTAAAAAATCGTTGATCACCCACCGGGAAGTGGGCCGAGACACCGCCACCTTTGCCAGCGGCCTGCGCACCGCCATTAAAAGCGACGCTAACATCATTCTCGTCGGTGAAATGCGCGACACGGAAACCATGGAGCTGGCCTTGACGGCCAGTGAAATGGGGATCTTGGTCTTTGCCACTTTGCATACCAATTCCGCCGCTAAAACCATTGACCGCCTCATCGATGCCTTCCCCTTAAACCGCAAAAACCAGATCCGCACCATTCTGGCCAATAATCTCAAAGCCATCATTGCCCAGCAACTGTTGCCCTCCGCCGACAACAGCCGCCGCTATGCCGCTTATGAGATCCTCATCCGCACTCCGGCCCTAGGCAATATCATTCAAACCGGTGAGACTATGCGCTTAAGCAGCGAAATTCAAACCAATCGCCGGCAGGGCATGGTGCTCATGGATGATTCGCTGATGGAATTGCTGACGGCGGGAAAGGTCACCAAGGAAAGCGCGTTTTTTAAAGCGATTGACAAAAGCCGATTTGCTTGAAATTACTTAGAGTTCTTCTTTAGGATCTCCACAATCACGTCCCGGTTCTCATAGAAACGCCTGGTCGGATACAACTTTATCAACCGGTCATAATTAGCCAGGGCCCCGCGGTAATCTTTTAACCTAAACATTAAATCCGCCTGATGGCTAAGCACGCCGACGTCCTGGGGATGAAGCTCCAGCCATTGGCCGTAACTCTTGACCGCCTCATCCTCCCTTTTTAGCCGCTCATTGATGTATGCTTTTTGTAAATAGGAGACGTCAAACCGCGGCTGTCGGACAATGGCCAGTTCCGTATATTCCAGTGCCTTCTGCAGTTCATTGCGCTGGGTGTAAATGTCCGCCGTATTTAAATAAGGTTCCGGGTATTCCGGTGCCATGCGGATCACGGTTTGATATGCTGCCAAGGCCTCCTCAAACCTGCCGGCATGAAAATACGCAACGCCCAAATTGATATACGGCCGGGGTTTCTGCGGGGACTGCCGGATGGTAGTTTCCCACAACAGCACCGGGTCAGCCCAGAGCTTATTGCGCTCAAGCGTCAGATAAGAAAATCCCCCTAGGACGATGGCCATGGTGATGACAAACGTCCGCCGGGACAACACACTATAAAGCCAGATCACCAGCACAGGAATGAACACTGCCAGGGTCAAATACAATTTGTGCTCGGAAATGACGTTAAGGCGGGCCGGCACGATGTGGCTTAAGAGACTGACGAAAAACCAAAACACCAAAAAACTTAGGGCCCAATATTTTTTGCGAACATAGACGGCGGCACCAATGAGGCCAGCCAAAAATGCAAACGCCAAGAACGTCGGCCCCTCCCACAAACTGTGCGACATAGGAAAATCATAATCGGCATTTAAATTCACAGGGAAAAAAATCAATTTCAAAAAGACCACACACACCCGCAGCTGGGTCAACACATACAACGGCAGGTTAAGCAAATCGCCCCGGTGCGATTGAGAATAAAACGGCGTAAAAAAAATGGCTTTCCAATTAAAATCAAACAAAACCCCGGCGGCCAGAATGACGACGGCCAACGCCAGCCATATTTTTTTAAGGATGCGTTTCTGGCATAAATAATAATCGGCCAATACCCAGGCCAAGGGGAGGGTCACCGCGGATTCTTTGCACAGCAGAGCCACAGCGGCCAAGACCGCCGTAGCGCCAAAATAAAGCCCCGCCTGCCTCGCCTGCGACGATGTCCTGGCCCGAATGTAAAATATCAAAGACCACAGATAAAACAACGTCACCAAAATGCTGCTGCGGTGATTCGTGTAACTGACGGCCTCCGTATTGACCGGATGAGCCAAAAACAGCAGGGCTGCCCAAAAAGCCACATCCACACCCAGCGAGCCCGCCGCTGGTTGAGGTCCCCTGAGGCGCAGGACCAGACGGGTAAAATACCACACACTCACCGCCGTCCATAGATGAAGCAGCCAATTCACCAAATGATAACCGAACGTGTTGGCCTGATGAACATGGAAATTTAAGGCAAAGGTCAGATTGGTGAGGAAACGAGGCGGTTGAAATTGCCAAATGTGGCGGAGTGATTCAAACCCATGGTGCAAATCCTGCAGTTGAGGGTTGCGCAGGATGACGATTTCATCATCAAAAATAAAAGGAGCATGCCAAACCTGCGCATACAGCAGGACCGCTAAGGCGGTTAAAGCCAAAAATTTAAAAATCGCCATGTTGGTAGACGTGACGGACGGCATACAGAGGACGGGCCTTGATTTCGGTGTACAGTCGGCCGATGTATTCGCCGATCAAGCCCAAAAACAACGATTGGATGCCGCCGAAAAAAATGATGGGCAGCAGCGTCGAGGCCCAACCGGGAATCACATCGGTCTTTATCTTAATGTATATGACCCACACGGCCATCCCTAAGGAAATGAGGCTCACCAGCAAACCAAACACGGATAAAACCCGCAGCGGCTTGTACGAATAGGAAATAATCCCGTCCATGGCCAGCGAATACAGGGCCCGGACATTGAATTTGGTCCTGCCGGCCTGCCGCTCTTGGCGGCCGTACTGGACAATGCCGTAGTGATTGTCCAAATATAGGATCATGGCCCGGATAAAACGGTTGCGTTCCGGCATTTGCTTGAATTGATCGACCAGCGAGCGCTCCATGAGCCGGAAGTCGCCGTGGTTGTAGACCATGTCGATGTCCATCCATCTGGAAAAACGGTAAAAAGACTGCGCGAACACTCTTTTAAAAAAGCTGTCGGTGGCGCGGTTCTGGCGTACGCCCAAGACCAAATCATACCCTTGCTGGTAGAGCTCAATCATCTCCGGAATCTTTTCCGGCGGGTCCTGCAGGTCCGCGTCGATGGAGACCACCGCATCGCCGCGGGCATGGTCCAATCCGGCCGTGATGGAGGCTTGATAGCCGAAGTTGCGCCGCAAGTCAACCACCACCACATGCCGGTCCATCTTGTGCAACCGCAGCATCACCCCGGAAGTCCCGTCGGTGGAGCCATTGTTGACCAGCACAATTTCATAATTCCCGCAACGGCCGGCCTTGACCAATTTCTTTAAAATCTCGGTCAGCCGCGTGTGGGTGGGGTCTAAAATTTCCTCCTCATTGTGGCAAGGGATGACAATAGAAAGTAAGGCCAATTTACGGCTCATGAAGGGTTTCCCACAAAAGATTTGATGGTCGCCACGGTGTAGTCGATCATGGCGTCAGTGATGCCGGGATAAACCCCGATCCAACAGGCGTCGGTCATGATCCGGCTGCTGTTCTTGAGCGTGTCCACAGTGCGGTATTGGACATGTTGATACGCCGGCTGATGAATCAAATTGCCGCCGAAAATCATGCGGGTGCCGATTTTTTTGCTCTCCAAATGTTCGACCAGCCCGGCCCGGGATAATTTGGGGTCGTTCATCACCATCACAAATCCAAACCAACTCGGAACACTCTGCGGGTCCGGACGGGTAAAGACAATCCTGCCTTCCAAAGATGCCAAGCCAGCCCTTAAGGCCTGCCAATTCCTTCTGCGACGCTCGACAAAACCCGGCAATTTTTGTAGCTGGCTTAAGCCAATGGCTGCCTGCAGGTCCGTGGCTTTCAAATTATAGCCGATATGCGCATAAATGTATTTATGATCATACCCCAGGGGCAATCCACCCTGCTGCCATTTGAATCTTTTGCCGCAGGTATTGTCCTTTCCGGTGTCGCACCAGCAATCCCGGCCCCAATCGCGAAAGGATAAAATAAGTTTATTGAGCACGGCGTCATTGGTTGCCACCGCTCCGCCTTCGCCTGTGGTGATGTGATGGGCGGGATAGAAACTAAATGTGGCAATGTCACCGAAAGAGCCAGTTTTTTGGCCGGCATATAAAGCACCCAGGGCATCGCAATTGTCCTCAATGAGCCATAACTTACGCTGCTGGGTGATTTCCTTGACGGCCGCCAGGTTAAAAGGATTTCCCAGGGTGTGCGGCAAAATGATGGCCCGGGTTTTGGGCGACAACGCCTGCTCTAAACTGCGCAAGCACACATTCTGGGTCTCCAAATCAACGTCGACAAACACCGGGACCAGGTTATTTTGCACGATGGGGTTGACGGTGGTGGGAAAACCAGCGGCCAGGGTGATCACTTCATCACCGGGCTTTAGAGCCCGCTCGCCCAACTGGTGGGAGGTCAAAGCACTGACCGCCAATAAATTCGCCGAGGAACCGGAATTGACCAAAGCGGCATATCGCACGCCTAAGTAAGCCGCCAATTGTTTTTCAAAATCAATGGTGAACCGGCCGCTGGTCAGCCAACCGTCGAGACACGCTTCCACCAGGCGGCTGAAATCTTCCTCGTCGAGCATTTTGCCGGACACCGGAATATAGGTCTCGCCGGGTTTAAAGGCCACCGGAGCAACGGCCAGGCGCCCAAAATCCTTCACCTGTTCCAAAATGTTTTTCTTCAATTCCCCCTGGCTCATTACGCGCATTGCAGGGCCTTGGTTAAACCAGCGGTTAAATCGATGCTGGTACGAAATCCTAAGATCCGGGCCGCTTTGGCGGGAGATCCGGACAAATGATACCACTCTTGCTTGCGGTAAGGCAGTGCCCCCCACTGGATGTCGATGGTCAAACCAGAGAGCCGCATGAGTTGGCTGACAGCATCGCGCATGGTGGTCGCCTTGCCGGAGGCAATATTAAACAATTCTCCCGGCGCTTCTTTTATGACCGCCGCATGAATGACCGCCAGCGCCGCATCATCCACATACACAAAGTCCCGCTCCTGCTCACCCAAGGTCATGGGCAATGCCCGCTGCTCTTTAAGGGCCTTAATCACCGTCGGGACGAAACGCTGCTGGTCCTCCCCCTCCCCGTATAAATAAAAAGGCCGCAGTCCCACCACCGGCAGCCCGTGTTCCTTCATAAAAAATTTGACCATGACCCAACCCATGTATTTGCTGACCCCATACACATTCAAAGGATCCACTGCCGCGCTCTCTTCCCAACCATTGCCGTCTCCGTATTCGAAGCTCGAGCCGACATACACAAACCGGCGGGCCCCAATGTCCTTGGCTAAATTAAGCAGAGCAAAAGTGCCGCCGACATTGACCTGCATTAAATCATCCCAGGTGCTCGGACCTTGCCGGGTGCCGGCGGCAGCGGCGTGGATGACCGCATCGATCCCGCGGGGCAATTTGCCCAAACGGTTGCGGTCCAATTGCCCGATGTCCGCCCCGACCAGCAGCAGCCCCTTGGTATTTTTGTCCAAACGCTTCAAATGGTCCGCCGAGCGCACCAGCCCATAAACCGAAGCTTGGTTGGCGATGAGCAGTTTGGTCAACCGTGCGCCTAAAAACCCGTCCGCCCCGGTGATGAGGAACGATTTACCGGCGACGGCCGAAAGAATGTTATCGCTGGAAGAAGTCACGGTACCAGTGGAGTGTTTCATTCAAGGATGCGTCAAAATCCGCCAAATGGTCCAGGGCCACCTGTTTCCTTAATTTCGCCGACGACAAATGCTGGCTGTGGATTTCGTTTTTGGCCTGATTAAGGATCCGGGGTCTAAGATGAGTCTTGTTCATGAGGGCGGTGATTTTTTTCACCACCGCCAGAACCGTCATAGGATGATCATCGCTATAATTAAATACTTCCCCCTTGGCCTGACCTTGGTGCAGCAGCTGGGCCAGGGCCATATACACCTTGGCCACATTTTTGACATACACATAATCCCGGATGTACTTCCCGTCGGAGCGAATGATGGGGGCTTCATTAAACAGCAGCGATTTGATGGTGCCCGGGATCAAGCGGCTGAAATTCAAGTCCCCCCCGCCAAAAATATTTCCGCAGCGGACCAGAATGATGGGCAAATCATAAGTCTGGGCGTAAGACTGGGCAATGGTCTCGGTGCATACTTTAGAAGCATCGTAGGGATGAATGCCTTTAAGCGGCATGGTCTCGACATAAGGTAGTTTACCCGCCGTGCCGTAGGCTTTGTCGGTGGAAGCCACCACAATCGACTTGATGGCGCCCTGGTGCCGTCGGCAGACTTCCAGCAAATTGTAAGTGCCGCGCACATTGGATTCAAAGGCCTGCAAAGGTGCCTGGAAGGCATGGCCTACAATGGTCTGGGCGCCCAGATGAAAAATGGTGTCGGCCTCCGCCATGCTCAGGGCTTTTTCCAAACAGGCAATGTCTTCCAAATATCCGTAGACAATATGAGAGCGCTGCAGCGCCCCGGATTTGGCAAAATGGCCCTGAGGATGCAGGTCCTGCATGAGGATGGTGACGTCAGCCCCGTCCTTAAGCAAAGCCTCCACCAGCCACGAGCCAACCAGGCCGGTGGCCCCGGTGACAAATGCTCTACGCCCTGTCCAGCCTTTGGCATTCATATTAAGATTTCCAGGTCTTCCAAGGCGCCTGGTTTTTATCCCAGAGTTCATTTAAATGGTTAACGTCCCGCAGGGTGTCCATGCATTGCCAAAATCCGTCGTGCAGATAGGCCCCTAATTGGCCTTTGCCTGAAAGCTTCTCCAGCGGCGCCCGCTCAAACATGACGTGTTCATCGTCGATAAAATCCAGCACCTGCGGTTGTAAAACGAAAAAACCGCCGTTGATCCAGCCCTCGGCGGTCTGTGGTTTTTCCGAAAATTGCACGGCCTTTTGTTTTTTGACCGTGATGTTGCCAAAACGGGCCGGAGGCCGCACCGCCGTTAAAGTGGCGAGCTTGCCACTGTTGCGGTGGCATTTGACCAGCGCCTTTAAATCAATGTCCGCCACCCCATCGCCGTAGGTCATGAGAAAGGGTTCATTTTTTAGATATTTCTTAAGCAACTTGATCCTGCCCCCGGTCCCGGAAGTCAGGCCGGTATCGATCAAATGCACCTTCCAATCCTCGTCGTGGACACGATTGAGGCTAACTTTGCCAGCCTTGATGTCCACGCTCAAATCGCTATGGCGCAAATGATAATGTACAAAGAAATCCTTAATACAATTGCCTTTGTAGCCTAAGGCAACGATGAATTCCTTAAATCCGAAGGCGGCGTAAATTTTCATGATGTGCCATAAAATCGGCATGCCGCCGATCTCCACCATCGGCTTCGGTTTCAAACTGGTTTCTTCGCTCAGGCGTGAGCCCATACCGCCGGCTAAAATAACCACTTTCATCGGTCCACCGTGTCCTTTGCAAATAATTCCCGTAAATTTAAAGTCACGAGCCTACCTCCCGGTTTGCGGTCCGCGATCGGCGTCTTCACGAAGAAGACCGCCTGCTTCTTCTGCTCCCCCTGTTGGGCCCAGGAAGGCAAGGGCCGCAAGGCCTGCTTTTTGCCCAGCTCCCGGTACATGCGGCTGCCGTCGGGAACCGTGCGGTAGTACACCATCAAATAATCACTGGCCATGGTCTCGCCAGGCAAGGTAATGCTCAGCAAAGGCAGCCCGGTGTCATTTCCGGAGTCGCGCAAGGCCGCAATAAACATGGCCAGAGTATCAAATAAATAGTGAGAAGTCAACGTCCCGTATTCATCATAACGTTGTGCCGCTGAGCGGTCCGGACAGATGATGTGGACCCTGTCGTTGGGCTGAAAACGGATGTGGCCAATGGCTTTGTACGCTTTCCATTCCATCGCGCTGGGCAGCACCCGTTGATAAAGCACCTGCGCAAAAGCCTTGGCGCCGCCATAGACAACGATCAATGCCAGGCTCACCAGCAATACCATGCGGCAGACCTTAGCCGGCAACATCTGCGCCCATGCCCGTAAGACCCAAAACAACAGCAGGCCGGTCAAACAAAATAGAGGCATGAGGCAGCGGTAGTAGGCGGCATTCTCAGCAGCGACCAGATTTGGCAAAAACGACAGCCCTGCCAAGACAGCAAACACGGCAATGTGCCACAGCGAGCGCCGGGCCTTGATGAGGACGGTGGCCAGGATCAAAAATCCCATCACCGCTGCCATGGCACCTTTTGGATACACATTCCATAAATTCAACACATTGACCAGGGGCTCTCGGATGAACCACTGCATTTTCTGAAACACATTCTGCGCCGTATGAGGGCTGTAAGGACCTAAGTCGGCGCTGACCTGGGGACAAAAATGCCGCACCCAAACATTGATAAAAAAAATCAGACCGGCGTAGAGGAAGACCCCAGCCAAGCCAACACCCATCATCCGCACGAACCTGCGTTTAAATTGGGGAGTGGATTTATCGGGAGCAAATAAAACTTCCCCGCCGAGCGGCACCCAATAAAACATGGCCCAGGGCTGATAAATGCCCGCCGCAACTACGATCAGTAAGCTTGGGCAAAGCCATTTGCCAGTTTTTTGAAATAGCAAATACGCCCCGAAGGCGGCCAGGGCAGCCAAATAATAAAACGAGAAACTACCCCAAAAAATAAAATCATAAAACCCGGGCAGTAAAAATATGGCAGCGGACAGCAAAAAAGCAATGCCGCTGCTCCATCGAAACCGTTGCACATATTTAAAAAATAGGGTGGCTAGCAGCGACAAAGCCACCACCCCCAATACGCGCAGGACCATCACATCAGCCGCTTGAAAAACATAGAAGCTCTGCAGCCCCCGTAACCATGCCGTCACGAACCTGCCCTGAAAGATCAGCGAGCTGACCGAATCCAGCAATTTAAAAGACGGTTCTTCGCGCATGAACCACACCAAGACATCATCGTGAAAAATATAACTGAAGAAAACAACTGGAGAAAAAACAACACTAAAGAGGAGGAAAAACAAAAAGACGTTAGTCAAACACCACCGTTTTATTGGCGTAGCACAAAATTTTCTTTTCCAAATGCCAGCGCAAGGCCCGGCTTAAGACCCCTTTTTCCAAGTCTTCACCTTTGCGCATCAAATCATTGATGGAGTCCCGATGGCTGATGCGGACGGTGTCCTGCTCGATGATGGGGCCCTCATCCAGCGTTTCGGTCACATAATGGCTGGTGGCGCCGATTAATTTCACGCCTTTTTGATAGGCCTGGCGATAAGGATTTTTCCCGGCAAAGGCGGGCAAAAAAGAATGATGGATATTGATGATGCGGTTTTTGTATAGGTTGACAAAAGTGGGCGACAGGACCTGCTGGTAGCGGGCCAGGACGAGGCAATTGATTTTTTCTTCGCTCAAAATGCTCACCTGCAGCTGCTCCATGTCCGGCTTATTTTCTCTGAGCATGGCAAATTCCCGGAACTTGATCTTAAAATCAGCGGCCAAAGGGGCGGCATCGGGATGGTTGCTGATAATCAGAGGAATAACGCAAGCCAGCTGGCCAGCTTTATAGCGGTATAAAAGATCATAAAGGCAATGCAGACGCTTGCCCACAAAAATCGCCACCCGCATCGGGGCGTCGGAAACCGACAAATCCCAGGCCATTTGGAATTCCTGGGCGAGGTCCTCGATGGCAGCGGCAATTTTGTCTTTGCCAATCACGAACCCATCCAGGGACCATTCCACCCGCATAAAGAAAGTATTGCTCTCCTCGTCGATGTGCTGATCGGCGTGAATGATATTTCCTTTATTGACCGCAATAAAACCAGTGACCGCGGCGGTGATCCCTTTGCGGTCTTGGCAGGATATCAGGAGGATGGCCCGGTTCATGAGATTTGATTATCCCCGGCGGCGGTTGTACTTATAAAACACATGGTCCTTATACGCGTAGGTCTTGGTGCACTGTTTAAGCCATCTCGGCTGCCGTCCGCTCAGGCTGACGAAATGGTCAGCCCCTTTGGTGTAATTGGTATTGGCCGAGTCCCGCCAGGCCTGGGCAGCCATGCGCCACACATGCCTGGGTTCCCGGTCAACGATTTTGGACTTGTACCCATGAAATCCTTTGACACTCCCGCGACGGCGCAAGACTTCCCCCACGCAAATCATGCCCTTGAGGCCCTGGTCGGCCGCTTCCCCAATCAACACCCGCATGGCAATGTGCGGCGGGATTTCCCGGACCTGGCCACTCACCAACGAAGGCGCCAGGCACAGAAACAGGCCCAAACCAATGCACAGCAACTTTAGCCGGTGTGTATTCATAAGCAATCACTTTTTTGGGCCTAACCATTCAATGATGGCCCGGCAAAAATCCGGCAAGTCGTCCGGCCGACGCGAGGTGATGTGGTTGCGGTCAACCACGACGGACGCATCCACCCATTCTGCTCCCGCATTGATTAAATCGTCCTTGATGCCCGGCGTGGACGTGAGTCTAATTCCCCTGACCACCCCGGCCGATATGGGAATCCAGCCGGCATGGCAAATGTGGGCGATCAACTTGCCGCGCACATGAAAGCTGCGCGTTAAGGCCTTGACCTTCTCGTCCCGCCGTAGTTGGTCCGGCGCAAACCCGCCGGGAATGACCAATGCGTCAAAATCTTTTTCTTGTACGTCCGCAATGGCGGCATCTGACCCACACGGATAACCATGTTTGCCTTTATATGTTTGGTTAGCTTTAGGCCCTGCCACCGTGACCTTGGCCCCGGCCTCCAGCAAACGGTATTTGGGGTACATGAGTTCCATGTCCTCAAAAACGTGGTCCACCAAAATTAAAATACGTTTGGACTGTAAAAGCATCACACACCAGTGAGTTAAAGAATTTCGCGGGGGGTATGTCCTAATCGATTACTTTATTTTCCAGCCTATGTCTTCTTCGATCGGCGTGCCTGCGACCGCGTCGCCTTGAAGACGCTGGGCATATAATTTTTGCACATCTTCAAGGGTGGAACCATTTTTGCGGGCGATGGCATTATAGATCACCATACGGTCGTCATTTTCGGCCTGCATCAGTTCTTGGGCGGCAGGATCGCTCATGCGGACTTCCACCAAGCCTGAGCGGTTCTCTCCAATGACCCCCTTGGCTTCCAGAGAAATGAGTTGCGGGCGCCGGGCCTTGCGGCCTTCGATGGCGGCCTCGACCTCGGGACCTAAACCTTCATCGGCGTAAGCTTTAGAGATGATTAAATCCATTAAACTTTGATTGCCGGGCCATTTTTTGGAGGTGGAGCCAGATACCGCATCTTCAATGTCATTAATGTCTTTAACCACATGCTGGTACACATCGACGCGCATGGTCACATCAAGTTTAATGGGTTCTTTCGGTGCTTCCATCCTGACCCGGGCGCAGCCCCACGCCAAACCCAGACCTAACACGCAAATAAGCAATTTGTTCATAATGATTCCTCGGTTAATTAGTTATGAAAATAAATGCTGATTTTACGGGGACCGAATTCTCCGGAATCCATAGCAGTGTCTAAGACCACGCTAGTACCTTCTAAGTACACCCTGGCATTAGCAATATTATACCGGTAGTTTTTTAAACTATCTACAACTAATTCACTGACCCCCTCACCCAAAGTCCTCTTATCCTTCACATTGATGACCCCACCGGCTTCGCCAGTCCTTAAATTGCCGTTTAAGATACTGACCTTACCGCCGCTGCCCTGCACGTCCAGAGTGCCCTCCAGAAGTCCCGATAACTCAAGCCTTTCCTGCATTTCCAATTCCTGGACCAGACGGCTTAAATCCAAATCCTCAAAACTAAATTGGGCGGCATATTGAGGGGCCTTGCCCATTTCAAGATTAATGTCTCCTTGCACTTTACCCTTAAATGCATCCGCCACCAAAGAGTCCAGAAACAGGCCCTTGGCTTGCAAGGTAGTGCCGGCGTTGATATTGTTTAAGCGGACCTTACGGTACTGGATCTTTTTGATCGACAATTCCCCCCGACTGCCGGATTCGGCATTGACCGAGGCCTCTTCCACTTTAAAATCCGGGCCGTTGGCGTAAAGGCCCAAAATGGAAAATCCCCGCGGCCGCAACCCCACACTCACCCGTATCGCTGTGATATCGTAGGCATTGGGCTTTTGAACGCGCACCTCACTTAAGAAAAGTTCTCGGAACGATTTTATCTGGCTGTTGTCGATGGAAATTTTGCTGCCTGGAAAAATTTTCTGAATTTGCTGTTTGGCAATCCAAACGATCAGCGGCTTGCTGCAAAAAGCCAGGCCCAATACCACCAGATAAATCAGGATGGCGATCTTTAAGACGCGTTTTACGGTTGTTCTTGTAACCATTTTAAAGATTCTTGGGGCACCGTGCCGCCCCGCTCCTGTGCTTTACGGGCCATGGCCAAATCATATTAGCCCAATGCATTATAAATATTGCCGCGATTATTGTAAGCAAAAAAATGATCTGGTGATTGTTTAACCACGTACTCCCAGAAGGCAGTTAGCGGCGTGTAGATCCCGGTAAAGCATTGGCTACATAGGGTTTGCATATTGGCGACCAAGGCCACTACCACCAAGACGGCAAGGATGGCGATCGGTGCCGGTTTATTCAGAAGAGCTTTTGAAGCACTTGCACACGGGCCCGGAGAGGATGTTCCATTGAAATTCGTACCCGCCGTACCCTTGGTCGGTACACTTGGTTTCGCATTGCTTTGCCCTGGTTGCCGATTCGGTGTTTTTCTGGTAAGCAAAATACAGCAGGTAAGCTATGACGGGGACAGCAATGATGACCCAAATAAGAGTGCGCAGGTAATTGCGCTGATCGGCTTTTGGCATGTGGTCCCCCTAAGTTCACATTCAAAGATGCCCCCACATAGGGGGTCATTTTGAGCACAGCCTTTCCGGTCTCATCCGAACATGCGATTTTTCGTGTGGCGACCGCGCCGCCGCTAACCGTGGCAGTGATGTGCGTATTGAAACGATGCCTCAGGACCAGGCCTAAGGCCTGGTCGGTGTATTCAAAGAAAAAGCGGCAACCTTTTTATTTTAAGAAGATTACCGCTTTAAATTAGACGGGTGCAAATTCACTGTCCAGATACTAACAATTTTGCCACGCATTGGCAACTAAATTGCAAACATTAATTTGGAAAGTGAGGTTCGATCAGGTCCGCCCACAAGGCATAGCCCTTGGCAGACGGGTGCAGCCCATCGGAAGAAAATAGCAAACTATCCTGGCCCATGGTTTGAGACAGCGGAAATAGATCCACCACCCGAACACTGCGCAATGCCGCCTCGTCTTTGATGATTTGATTGAATTCCGCCAGACCTTGGGCAATGTTGCGGCCATTGGAATAGGATTTGCCCTCCGCAGAGACGGAGAAATCAGGGTTGGTAATCACCAGGATGGCCGCATTGGGTAGCATTTTTAGCAATCGGTCAAAGATGCGTTGAATATAGCCCCGAAAAGATTTGACGTCGACCTCTTGCACCCAGTCATTGGTGCCGATCATCACGGTGACAAAATCAGGGGTTAAGGTCTCTAAAACTGGCAGCTGATAATCTATCAAATCTTTGGACGTCCATCCGGCCCGGGCAAGATTGCCCACCAATTGAAACCGCGGGTTCTTTTTGTACAGGCGTTTGGCAATGACCGACGGCCAGGCCTTCTCCGGCGCGGCGCCGGTGCCGATGGTATAGGAATCGCCCAAAGCCACATAACGAATGGATGCTTGACCCGTTGCGGATGCGCTTGTGCTCATGCTGATGGCCATAATTAGAAAAAAGGATTTAATCATAAGATCACAAAAAAAGAGGACAGTCCTTTACGTCGAACTGTCCTCTTAGCGATGCATGTGCGGCATTACTTTTTCTCCTTTATTGAGCGCAGACGGTTTTTGACGCGATGGGCCTCACGATTGCCCCCGCCCTGGTCGCCGCGCAAATACGCCGCAATCACTTCCTGGATTTCGGCTTGCTCGGCGCCAAGCTCTTTGGCCGCAAGGATGAGCGCCTTGCAGTCTTCAAATTGCTGCTGCTGCAAGGCCTCAGTAAAATACAATAAGGCCGTGACTTTAAGGATGTCGTCCGTCAATGTATTATCCATATTCCACCTCCTTTCTGCAAGAATTAAGGGAATTAAGGGGACACATACCGTATCCCAAATAAAAAAGCCACCGATCTTTTGGGTCGGTGGCTTTGAATGGTCTTACTTAGCTATTGGGACTAACGGATCAAAACACACCTTCCCCGGTCTGAGTTCTCCACGCGACAGCGGGAGAAAACATAATACAAAGGACATGTTTGGCTTGATCCGTGAATGTGTGCATGACTTGGGTAGTATACCATGGAGCGCCGGTGAAGGCAAGCGAAGTCTAGTCGCTAAACGGCCTCACATGATCACACGGCAAGGGCTGCTCCATGACCATTAATTGGCGCTGAAAGCGGCGCATGATGCCTGTTTTGGCAAATACAGCCAGGCTATAAGGGGTTAACCACTGCAGGAATGGATACTTTAAGAAAGCAACGCTGGTAAACCGGGCCTGCAGCCCTTGAATTCTTTTAACTTCTTCACCGCGTTTGGCCTGCACCGCACCAAGCAGCTCTTTTGAAAAATCCTTCTTGGCAAATGCCTCCGTCAAAACATCCGCGGCCACGATGGCCGTGCCCGCGGCTACCGACACCCCGATGGCGCCCGCCGGGGAACAGGTGTGCGCCGCGTCCCCGATTAACATACAGCCATCCTTGGCCCATTGCTTGACGTAGGATACCCTTGCCTGCAAGACGCTAAAGCTGCTGAAATCCTTAAGCTCCCGGGCAAATTCATGCATGATCGGATGGCCGTCGAGCAGTTCTTGGCGCGTGGCATGGATACCCTTCTTCCGCCACTCGGAGAATTCCCCCTTGCGCACCACAATCCCGCACTGCACCAAATCCGGATATTTAGGCAAAACCAAATAACGGTATTGGGAGGAGAAAAAGGCCCTGACCGTATTCTCATAATCGAGGGCATGTTTGACCGTAAACCAGACCAGATCGAAATCATAATGTTCATATTCAAATTCAAACCTGCCGCCCTTGCGCACAATCGATGATCGACCATCAGCGCCTACGGTAACGGCGGCCCGGACTTCGAAGCTCTGCCCTTCGTGTTCCGCCACCAGCCCGACGACTTTGCCATTGTCCTCAATCAAGTCTCGCGCGAGGGTGCCAAATAACATATGGAAATTAGGATATGTTTTGGCTTTGTCCAAAAACGCCTTGAGCATGATTGGTTGCGGCATCCAGAGGGCAAACGGGACTTCCGGTGACAGGTCCGATAGACTAATCTTGATTATGAGTTTGTCGCGAAAAAAAAGTTCAAAATTTTTAAGTTGCAGATGCTGATAAGACAGCAGATGTTTCCACAGGCCGATCTGCTGCATCATTTGGCCAAAACGAGGCATGAGGACTTCGCCGCGGTACTCCCTTTCGAAATCTTTGTGGGACTCTAAAACCGTGACTTGAATCCCCTGCTTGGCCAGCAGAAGTCCCAACAACATGCCTGCCGGCCCTCCGCCGACGATGCAAACATCAGTTGTGTTTGGCACGATAAATTTTCCGACTCTGCCTATTTGCTTGTCGGTTAAGCTTGCGGCGTTCTTTGATGGTCATCTCTCCGTCGTTGAAAGCATGCTGGCGGCGCTTTTCAATCCTGTCCTCCCCTGCTGCCAATCGAGCCGCTTCGGCAGCGGTCAACTGTCCTGAAGTGACGCCTTGATTAATGCGCTGCTCGGCCACAACAGGACCTAAACTTGAAACTACAACGCAGAATACAGCACAACCTATGATTGCTCCTTTCATGTTTCCCCCTTCCGGAATGCGCCTTAATTCTAGAAAAAGAGGAGAAAGCCGTTGGCCAAATACACCAAAGAAATAAAACCAATTACGAGCCCGACAATCCACATTTCTCTTCTCTTTAAGAGGGCTCCCACCGACGAGAGCATAATGCCTATTTGGGAAAACACCACCGCCAAGGAAAACTGGCTGCCTCTGCGAACCACCAAAGCATTCTCCCTATTGGTATCTTCCGCCTGCTTCTTAATCGCCGCCTTTTCTTCGTTATACCGGGCCATGTCCTTAGCGTAGGCCGCCAAATTTTTAGTCAGTAGTTCTCTTTGCTCCGGCGAGGTGGCTCCCAGAATCTCTACCTGAAAAGCATTTTCCTGCGTTTCCGCTAAATTTTGCTTGATGCTTTTGGCCTGGTAGTAAGACCATTGGCTGCCTTCCAGCGCCGTCAACAGCTGGGCCTTGGCAATAAAGAAGGCTGATCTCGAGGAGGCGACCGAGGCCACAACGGCCAGCACGGTGGTGGTGATCGCGATGCCCTTCATCCATTTTTCCGGTAGTATGTCGGTCATGACGGCTCCTTTGCTTAATGGCTGACTGGAATTCTCCAGATTTCCTTGGCATATTCACGGATCGTGCGGTCACTCGAGAAATAGCCGCTCTTGGACACATTGATGATGGATTTCTTAATCCATTCATCTTTGTTTAAATACATTTTGGAAACCTTGTCCTGGGTTTGGCAATAACTCTCAAAATCTGCACAAACTAAAAATTGATCGTCTTGCATCAAGGCATGCAGGATCGGTGAAAATAGCCCTGGAGAATGAGGGCTAAAAAAATCCCCCTGGACCATTTGAAAGATTTCCCTAAGCAGCGCACAACGGTCAATATACCCTTTGGGATGATATCCTTTTTGTTTCAAATGTGCGACTTCATCCGCTTTGAGCCCAAAGATAAATATGTTCTCATCTCCCACTTCCTGGGCCATTTCCACATTGGCCCCGTCCAAGGTGCCGATCGTCAGGGCCCCATTGAACATGAATTTCATATTGCCTGTTCCAGAGGCCTCCATCCCGGCGGTTGAAATCTGCTCTGATAAATCACTGGCGGGAAAAATTTTTTCCGCCAACGATACCCGATAATTCTCCAAAAACACCACACGGATTTTATCGCTCACGCCTTTATCCTGATTTACTATGTCGGCGATGCTGTTAATGAACTTAATGGTCAACTTTGCCATAGAATAAGACGGGGCCGCCTTCCCGCCAATCATAAAAGTGCGCGGATAAATAAATTCCCGGGGATTGTTCTTAATGCGCAGGTATTGGGAAATAATATACAACGCAAACAACATCTGGCGTTTGTATTCATGAATGCGTTTGATCTGCACATCAAAAATAGACTGCGGGTCCACGCTGATATTCATACGGGCATTGATAAACTGCGCCAGGGCGCTCTTGTTCTGCCTCTTGATGTCAAACCAATGCTCACGGAAGGCCTTGTCCGACTTAAAATCCCCCAGCTTCTGTAACTCGCTTAAATCCCTGACCCATTTTTCCCCAATGGATTTCGTAATCAAGCCGGACAATTTAGGATTGGCTTTCAAAAGCCAGCGCCTTTGGGTGATCCCGTTGGTTTTGTTATTAAATTTCTGTGGAGATAATTCGTAAAAATCTCTGAACAATTTTTCCTGAAGCAAATCCGAATGCAATTTCGATACGCCATTGACCGAACAACTGCCCACGATCGCTAAATAGGCCATCCTGATTTTTTTGGGATGCCCCTCTTCAATCAAGGACATGCGCCGCAAGCGATCTTCGTCACCCGGATATCGCTGGGCCACACTTTTTAAAAATTGGGCATTGATTTCATAAATGATCTGCGTATGACGAGGTAACAGATTCTCAAACAAGTCCAGCGGCCAACATTCCAAAGCTTCCGGCATCAAGGTGTGGTTCGTATAGGCAAATACTTTGGTGGTCACATCCCACGCCGTTGCCCATTCCATCGAATACTCATCGATCAACAGGCGCATCAGCTCTGCAATGGCCAGCGTGGGGTGCGTGTCGTTGAGTTGAATGACGACCTGGTTTGGAAGGTCTTTCAGGTTTGGATTTTCGACCCTAAAGCGCCGCAAAATATCGGAGATCGCCGCCGCGGTAAAAAAATATTCCTGTTTTAAACGCAACTCCTTCCCTTGACTGATATTGTCCGAGGGGTAAAGGACTTTGGAGATATTTTCGGACAGGATCTTTTTATAGACAGCCTGGTCATAATCCCCGCTTTTAAAATAATCGAAATCAAATTCTTCGGAGCTGCGCGCCGACCACAGCCTCAGTGTATTGACCATATCATTTTTATACCCGGCGATGGGCGTATCATACGGAACAGCTAGAACATTCTGCGTATCCACCCATTTAATCTTAAGCTTACCGTCCTGGTCCTTAAACATTTGGGTCCGGCCATAAAAACACACCTTGACGGTGTTTTCCGGACGGGCAAATTCCCAAGGATTTCCAGAGCGCAGCCATTCGTCAGGGGTCTCGACTTGAAAACCATTTTGAATTTTTTGATTAAATATCCCATAGTCATAACGGATCCCATAGCCATGGGCAGGGATCGCTAAACTGGCCATGGAATCCAAAAAACAGGCGGCCAGCCGACCTAACCCGCCATTGCCTAACCCCGCATCGACTTCCTCTTCCCGCACAACATCCATGTCCATCCCGAGCTCCGCCAAGGCCTCGTCGGATTGTTTCTCTATTCCCAAATTATAAATATTATTCCCCAGGAGGCGCCCAATCAAAAACTCCATCGATAAGTAGTAAACCCGTCGGACATTCTTCTTATGGTAACTCTGTTGAGTCTTGATCCATCTCTCCACCAGGCGGTCCCTCACCGCCAAAGAAAGGGCCAAAAAATTATCATGCATGGTGGCGGTGTATTGGTCTTTAGATAAGGTATATTCACGATTAAGCTGAAACGATAATTTCATGGCCTCTTTGGTCATTTCTTTGTTAGATATAGTCCAGCCAGGCATCTTATCTGCTTTAACAGGCATAAACGCTCCTTTATATCAACGTGACGGGCACCTTTATGAAAATAATTAGAATTTTACCACATCTAAACAACATATTTCCGTATTAAATGGGATTTAACTCAGGAGGATAATTTCTTGATGCTTTGCCGTTAAACGAGGTGAACGGGTCGGAAAGCCAGTAAGCCGCATATCGTTCGCCAGGGACACTCATTTGTTGGCGTTGCGATGGACGGACGGAACCGTAACGCTTAGACGCGCTCGCCTAGAATGCGCTGCACGTAAAAGTACCGCACAAATAACACCGCAACCACCGTCAGAGGGGTTGCCAGGATTAATCCGACGAAGCCAAACAAGAGCCCCAGCAGGATCTGTGAACAGATGAGCACGACGGGGGGTAAATTGACGGCATGCTGTTGAATTTGCGGGGTTACAAAATACGCTTCCAAAATATTGATCCCCACATAAAGCATGATGACATAGAGGGCAAGCTCTGGGCTATGCGCAAAGGAAATTGTAATGGCAGGGATGATCGACAAAATAAAGCCAAAATTGGGAATAAAATTAAGCAAACCAGCAATAATTCCCAAGATCAAGGATAGGGGTACTTTCAAAACAGCCAAACCAATTGTCGTCAGAATCCCGGTGACTAGCATGGCCAAAAACTGCCCTGCCATCCAGGCTTGTAAACGGCGAGAAGCTTCCCCTAAGAACTGTTTTACTCTGGGACGCTCGGCGAATGGAATTAATCGTAAAATACTATCGGCATACAATTGGGGCCTAATGGCTATATAGAAGCCCAGCACCAAGACAAGCAGGGTCGCGGCCAACCCACCGAGCACATTGCCGATAAGTGGCGCGGTTTTTCCAAGCAATACCTCACTGCTTGGTAACAAAGTAGGCGGGGCTGCTGCCATTAACCGATTCATCCACTCGATATTGTTGATGTAATCGGCTATCTTTTGAAAAGACTTAGGTAAAGAGACGGATAAACTATGCAGTTGGGCGGAAACCGTTGACACAGAGGTGGTAAAAAATGCCACCATGAGAAGAATGAGCAAGGCCAGAACAACTGCGATCGACCAAGACGGAGAAAGCCTCGTGCGCTGGCGGATCCACTCCCCTGCGCCGGTTAAAAACACGGAAAAAAGAACAGCCGCGAATATTAATAAAAAAAGATCCGCCGCAAAGATGAGAAGGAAGATGACACCCACCGACGCGGAAACAATAAAGACAGCCGAGAGTACTTTTTTGGAAAAATTATCCGGAGCGGATTTCATAGAAATTATTATAACATTTTGCTGGAGCGACAGTTAGAGGTAAGAATCAAACTCGCGGCCAAAGCAGCCGCCCAGGCATTCACCAGCACATCATTCCAGCCAAAAAATCGCCCCGGCACCCTTCCCTGGAGCAACTCATCACTGAACCCAGCCAAAGTGGCCAAAACCCAGGACAGACTCACGGCCATTACAAAAGGTGTGTCCAGGCGCAAGGCCCGATAAAATAATAGGACGCATAAGCCATATTGCGGCAGATGCACCCTCTCGGCTGGTACATTTAATTGCCACAACGTTACTGCGTATAAGGAGAAAATAATCGCTGCTGCTCCAATCTGCCACAGGCTCCAGGATCTGCGAGGGAGCAAATAAACTATGCCTGCCACAATTAATAAAACACATACGAAACTCACAAGGTGAGAATAGAATGGCCAGCGCCGCAGCCAAGAATCCAGGACCAGGACATATCCCACGCTAAGCCATATCGAACACACCCACCCAACGGCCAAGCCCCAAGCTTTTTGCCGAGGAGAAACCCTAAGGATCATAAAAAACCTTTGTGCCATCGATGTCCGTCCGGGAAATCCTGCGACCCGCGGCATTCATCGTTGAGGTTAGAGGCAAACCGTAAGGGTTGGGGCCGGTCGACGCCACAAAGTGCGCTTTGCTAAAGAACTCCATCCACCCTGCAGCCAGATCTCCCCCATGATGCGGGAGCTGCACGACACGGGCATTCGCTAAAGCGGGATGACGGCGCATCAAGTCTTGTTGCTGCGTGGGGCCTATGTCCGCCGTGAAGAGAAAGTCCAGCCCGCCGGTATTTAACCATAAGACCAATGAATTCTCATTCAGTCCTCCCTCCAAGGCCTGCGGATGAAGCACGTGCAAACTTCCTGACGGAGAGTCGATCAGGCGATCACCAGATTTAACGATGCGCATGGTAAAACCTTGGGCGCCTAACCGGCCAGTGAGCTGACGGCAGGCATCATCGCCGTTAGCGTCCCCGTTGGTCAATAGTTCTTTCGAGACGATCAAAGGCGCGATCTGTTCAAAACCCAGGCAGTGATTATCGTGGGGGTGAGTGAGGAGGGCCCGGTGAATGGTTGTTATAGCGTTGTGGCTCAGATATGTCTTGAGTTTCGCTCCCCCCTCCCGCCCGCCAGCATCGATTAAGGTCACCTCCTGATCAGGCGACTCAAGAATGATGGCATCTCCGTAGCCAACATCGACGAAATGGACCCGCCACTGGCCAGCCTGGCATAAAGCCGGCCAAACTACCAGCATGACCAAAAATAGGGCACTGGCCGATGGAAGGCGGGTGATGGTATACACAAGACACCATAGAAGGTTTTTCATCGGCTGGATCATAAAAATAAAATTAAAAGATCATGGCAAAAGCATTTTAGACATGGAGGTGACACAAATTTCGTCTCTATGTAGAGTTCGCCTTGAGGATTCACGAACTATTCTAAACTGTACTCCCCTTCTACCACTGTATCCGGCGATTCATTCCAGGAATCGACCATAATAACTTTAAATGATTTTCCCTTACTTAAATCAAGCAAAGCGATCGGTACCTTGAAAACTAAATCATTCCCTTGCTCTTGAATCCAGCCATTCTTTTCGTCAAAGGAAACCGTCACTCTTGAAGTTCCCAGCTCCCCTGGAACAATTTCATAGGACCAGGGATGTTGAGCAGAGTCAGGATGATGGAATTGCTTCAGTTCAAGTCGACGCTCCCATCCTTTGATTACTGGTCCAAAATTTTCTCGTGTAGTGCTACCGGTTGTTGAGTCATTATCTACATCAAAATAGACTAAAAGTTGAGGAACCACGGAATTTGGCGCCTGTTGAAAGGAAGCCCGGATATAAAAATATTCATCATCTGACAAAGAGATAGCTTTAATGTCATCGTGGGGGTTTGGGTTATCTCCTAGTAAATCACTAAAATTTGCCTTCCATGTTTTCGGTGGTATCAACATTGTTTTTTTGGTTGAAAGTTCAAATAGCTTTACATCTATCCAACGCGGTTTAAACGTATGGACCTCTGAATCCAGTTTCCATACCGCATTTTCCTCAACAAAAGTAAGGCGTACCACCTTCTCATTAGCTGCGCTAAATGCATCTCCTGAAACCTGTATATCTGTATAAATGCTATGAATCATAAGGGCTTGGGAGTTCAATATAAAATGAAACAGCCTGGTCACAGCTTGCATAGCGCCGTCCAACTCACCCTTTAATGATCAACAACCCACTTACCAAATTTCAAAAGTCTTATCACTAGTATCCGGTAAAAAATAAGGGAATCACAACCTGCGTGGTAAAATGGCTTTGCGAAAAGTCCCAAATACCCGAGGAGGATTCCCTAATGAGCCACTATACCACAATTTTGAATGAACTCTCAAATTTATTA
>JAKFXC010000094.1 GCA_021731625.1 Candidatus Omnitrophota bacterium | reverse complement strand
TGACAAATCAAAAAATGCACAAAATGCCTGAACGTCAATAAGTGATTGGCAATAAATAGTTTAGGAGAGTATAAAATGATCAAACAATTCCCTTGGGCCAAAACAGCTTGGTATGACAACGAATGGGGTTACAGCAATCGGGTGGTGGATTTGCTGAGGTATATTTCTAAAAAATAGATGACTGAGGGCAATAGAAAGGCCGGTTACGGAAAATCACGTGACTGGTCTTTTTTTGTGTTTAGAGTGATATCCTTTTTATATGTTAAAAACTATTAAAGTATTTTTCCATCGACATGAAGCAGACCTTGCGCAAGGTCTGCTCAGAAATAGTGATCTGCAATCCTTTGTTTCCGGAGACGATACAGCCGGATTTGATTTAAGTCTAGGGACGGGGAACTTTAAACTCTCAGTACTGGAAAAAGATGTCAAAACAGCTCAAGAAATATTATCGAGTCAGGAAAACCAAGCAGATGAAGTTGCGGCAGAGCAATTAAACGATCTAAAAGATACCAGGAAAAGAAGATTCAAGGTTTTTGTTTGTTGTCTCCTTATCGCTGTTATGTTGGCGCCTTTTTTGGCTCCCTTGTTCGTCCAAATCATTGGGCTAGGTGGCACCGAAGTTTCTACGCAACCATTGGAACCACAAACGAACAGTGGAGGAACAGACGGCCCTTGAAAAAGAAATGAACCAGGGTAAGAACTTTGCTCCGTTACGTCAGGCATATAGTAGAGGGGTTTTTCACTACATGAAAGAAGATATTGATGCGCTTAGCCAGGAGGCCAATCCTAGAACGTATTTCTCAGGTGGGACGAAGAATTTGATCCGCAGCGGCTGCGCATCACTAAGGGCACGCGCCCAGGTATTACGGCCATGACAGCAGATTTTGCAATGAATACAACAGATATCCTTAAAGTTGCTATGTCTTGATTTAAACCAACTGCCGAGGCTGTGATGCACGCCGAAACCATGCTTTAGCGAGACAAACTTTCGGCAGACATTTCAATAGTGTCCTGGCGTTTTGGTCATTCCACTAATTTGAAGGTGGGCATTGAAAGCCAAGGGTTTAAAATTAGAAAGTTGCCTGCAGCGTGACCGTAGATTTCAGCCTTTCTGTGCCTAAATAAGTCCCCTATACACGTCATTTTGGAAGATTTTCTTGACAAATTCGCGTCATTTGCTAATTTAATGCTATCAAATAAGTCGTCGATTAACTTATTTAACGATGCCAGCGGCTACCACACCCACTGGGGTATGCACGCACTGGCTGATAAGGGTTTACCAACAGAGGGATGCAGGCAATAAAGGATTACAATGAAGCGTAGAAACAGGTCACGCAGTAAGAGGCAGTTATTGCAAGCACTGGTCAGGAAGTGGCACCGTAAGCAGTTTGATTCGAGCGGAGTGTTTATCCGCGCGGTTGGCGCCGCGACGTTTTTTACCGTCAGCACCATGGGGGTTTTTGCCAAGGATGAGACCACGGTGCTGCCAGCGGTAGTTGTGACCGGCAGGCAAGAAAGCGATGGTTCGTATAAACCAGAGGCGGTCTCTTCCCCTAAGTATAGTCGGCCCTTAAAAGACATCCCTCAGACCATCACCGTCATTCCTAAAGCCGTGATGCAGGAACAGGGCTCCACCACCTTGCGCGAGGTGCTGCGCAATGTGCCGGGGATCAGCATCCAGGCCGGCGAAGGCAGCGTTCCGGCGGGAGACAATTTGTCCCTCCGCGGGTTTAACGCCCGCACCGACATTTTTATCGACGGGATCCGTGATTTCGGCGGGTATGCCCGCGATCCGTTTAATTTTGAACAAATTGAGGTCACCAAAGGCCCGGCCTCATCCTATGCCGGGCGCGGCTCCACCGGCGGCTCGATTAATATGGAGAGCAAATCGCCGCAGCTGGAGGCCTTTGCCAACGGCACCGCCGGAGGCGGGTCACAAGAGTATCAGCGCACTGCGCTGGATGTCAACTCGCCAGTGGCGGCTCTGCCAGGTGTGGCGGTGCGGGTCAATGCCCTTTATCACGATACGGATGTGTCCGGCCGCAGTGTGGCGCACAACGGCCGTTGGGGTGTGGCCCCGTCGCTGGCGTTCGGTCTAGGCACGCCGACCCGGGTGACGTTTAGCTATTTTCATCTGGACCAGAACAACGTTCCGGACTATGGAATTCCCTGGGTGCCGGACACCAACGTGCCCCTGGCCGCCTATCGGAACCAGCTGGCCCCCATTGATTGGAGCAATTTTTACGGGTTAAAGAATCGTGATTATGAAAAGATTGGCACCGACGTCGCCACTGTCAAGGTGGAGCATGAGGTGAGCGATGGTTTAAGCTTGCGCAACCAGTTCCGTTACGGAAGGACCACACGCGATTCGATCATCACCGCGCCGCGTTTTGCCAATGTGAATTCCACGGACGTGACCCGCACCGACTGGAGATCGCGCGACCAGGTCGACACCATCCTCGCCAATCAAACCGATGCTACGGTCGAGTTTGCCACTGGGAACATCCAGCACACGGTGGTGCCGGGCATTGAATTTGTGCGCGAGAAAGACTTAAATGGCACGCGGGTAAAGGCCGGCGCGAATTCACCGAATACCAGCCTGTATACTCCCAATTGGGACGATCCCTATTTAGATAACATCGTGCCCAACGGCGCCAAGACCGTCAGCACCTCGAATTCCGTCGGGGTCTATGCATTTGATACGTTACAACTCAATGAACAATGGGAATTAAACGGCGGTGTGCGCTGGGATTATTTCAATTTGGATTTCCTTGCGGTTCAGGCCCCCGGCGGCGGCACCACCACGAATTTGGGGCGCATCGACCGCACGGTCAGCTGGCAGACGGGGCTGGTTTATAAACCCCTACCCAACGGCAGCATTTACGCCGGTTATGGGACATCCTTTAATCCGTCCGCCGAGGGCTTGGCGTTGTCGACCACGGCCACGGCGACGAACAATATCAATAGCGACCCGGAAGAAAGCCGCAGCATCGAGCTGGGCACCAAATGGGACCTTCTGCAGGAACGATTGATGGTTTCGGCGGCGATTTTTCGTACGGATAAAACCAATGCGCGCACGGAGGACCCCAGCGTGTCCACCGACACCATTGTTCTGGATGGGAAACAGAAGGTGGGAGGCCTGGAATTGGGACTGGCCGGCAATATTACCGATCGTTGGAAAGCCTTTGCGGCGTACACGTTTTTGACCAGTGAAATCGAAAAATCCAAAAATGCGCTGGAAGTGGGCAAGGAACTCGCTAACACCCCCAACCACACGTTTAGTCTATGGACCACATATCAGCTGCCTAAGAATTTCGAGGTGGGGACCGGGCTCAAGTACAGCGATAGCCGTTTTAACAGCAACATCAACAATCGGCAAGCCCCGGGGTATTTGGTGGCCGATGCCATGGCGGCCTACAAGGTTAACAAGGACATCACGTTAAGGTTGAATGTTTATAATCTGGCGGGCACGGAATACATCGAAAGCTTAAGCGGCGGGCATGCCATTCCCGGCGCCGGGCGATCGTTCACCGTGACCAGCGAGTTTAAATTTTAATAGAATAAACAGGAGTTACTTATGTTGCTGAGCATTCCAGGTGTACTCACGCCGGAGGAAGTCAAGCTGGCCAGGCAAAAGTTAGATGCGGCCGAATGGGTCGACGGCAAAGTGACCGCCGGGCATCAATCGGCCAAGGTCAAAGACAATATGCAAATCCCGGAAAACCACCCCGTCGGGCGTGAATTGGGGGACCTTATTATCAATGCGTTAAGCCGCAACCCGCTGTTCCTTTCGGCGGCCTTGCCGCTACGGGTTTTTCCGCCGCTGTTTAACCGGTATACTGGCGGGCAGGCGTTCGGCACCCATGTGGACAATGCCATCCGGCAAGTGGCCGGGACGCCTCACCGCATCCGCACCGACCTTTCGGCCACGTTATTTTTTAGCGCCCCGGACGAGTACGACGGCGGCGAATTGTGCGTGGAAGACACGTATGGGGTGAAAAAGGTGAAGCTGCCGGCGGGGCACATGGTGCTTTATCCGTCGACCAGCCTGCACCACGTGACCCCGGTGACCCGGGGGGCCCGGGTGTGTTCGTTTTTCTGGCTCCAAAGCATGATCCGCGACGACGGGCAAAGGACATTATTATTTGACCTGGATTCCGCCATTCAGCGGATCGGCCAGGACCATCCCAGCGGACCGTATGCGGTGCAATTGACCGGAGTGTATCATAACCTTTTGAGGCAATGGGCGGAACTTTAAGATGAGCCTGCGGGGGCTTATTTTTTGGGTGCACTTAATTTGTGGCATCACCATCGGCACGGTGATCATGGTGGTGTCGGTCACCGGCATGCTTTTGGCGTTTCGACCGCAAGTCATGGCTTCTGTTGAAAAAAACCACCAGACCATGCATGACCTGGCAGAGACGCGCGTGAGCCACAATGAGCTCGTCGCTAAAATTCTGGAATTATATCCCGGCAGCGAACCCGGGGCGGTGACGGTCAGGTCAAAACACCAGGCAGCGGTCATCATTAACTTAGGACGGGAACACGGAACCATCTATGTCGACCCGTACACCGCGGCAATTTTAGGCAAAGAAGCGCCGGCCGTCCGGTTCATGGAACAAGTGGAGGCCTGGCACCGATGGTTGAATTTGGGAGGAACACTTAAGACCGTTGGGCACGACATCAAAGGGATTTGCACCATTGTTTTTATGGCCATGGTGATGAGCGGCCTGTATTTATGGTGGCCGCACAAAACCGTGCGGTTAAATACGCGCGTGAGAGGCCAGGCCGGCGATTGGAATCGGCACAATGTGATTGGTTTTTGGAGCGCGCCGTTTTTGATCGTCATTGCGTTGACCGGCATCATGATGTCCTACCGTTGGGCCAGCGATCTTTTGTACCGCGTGAGCGGAAACCCGCCGCCGGTGGTTGAGGTTAAGTCGAAACCCGCCGGTGGAAAACAGGTCGCTCGGTTGGATTTTGATGCGTTGTTTGCCCAGGCCCGGGATAAGGTGCCGGGGTGGGTGTCCATGACGGCGCGACCGGGAAAACCCGAGGCGGTGGCCAATATTACGATTGAAGAACCCGGCGTCGGCCTCATGCCCCAGCGTTCGCAATTGAGCATCGAGGGCTTGACCGGCACCGTGGTTAAATGGGAGCCGTATGCTGGTCAAAATTTGGGTCGCAAGCTGCGCCTGTTGGCCCGTTATCTGCACACCGGCGAGGTCGGGGGGGTCGCTGGGCAAATCCTGGCATTTTTGTCAGCGGGAGCGGCTGTGATGATGGTGTGGACTGGGTTTGCCATGGCCTGGCGCCGGTTTTTTTCGCCGGTAAAATATTAACGAGGGGGATCATGTTTATTATATTTGAAAAAGGCGGACTGGTCATGTGGCCGCTGTTGTTGACATCGGTGGTCGCCCTGACCGTCGTGGTGGAGAGGTTCTTTTTTATCATCCGGGAAAAAAGCCGCCGCAATAGCGGGGCGGTCGAGAAAATCCTCGAACATGCCGAAAAGGGGCAAATCGACACAGCGATTGAACAGGGAAAGATGTCCAGCGATTTTGTGGCCCGGGCCTTGACCTACGGGTTAACGCATCGGGAAAAATCATTCTCCAGTGCGCTATTGCAAGCGGCCAATCTGGAACTCAAACGTTTTAATCAGGGGTTGCCGATTTTAGATACCATCATTACCCTGGCGCCTTTGCTGGGGTTACTGGGCACGGTTACAGGGATGATCAGGGCGTTCGGGCTCTTGGGTCACAAAGAATTGGAAGCTCCGACGGTGATCACCGGCGGCATTGCCGAGGCCCTGATTGCCACGGCCTTTGGTTTGGGGATCGCCATCCTGGCGCTCATCCCGTTTAATTATTTGAACGCTCGGCTCGAGGAAGCGCGGCATGAGATCGAGGACGCGTCCACGCATCTGGAATTATTGCTGCGCAAGCCGGACCGGAGGTTTTCATGAGGATTCCCATGCCGGTGGTGCGCCGGCGGGCGAGGATTGAGATCATACCGCTGATTGACATCATTTTTTTTCTGTTGGCGACGTTTGTGATGGTGTCTTTGTCTATGGTCAAGAACCAGGGCATTGCGGTCAATTTACCGTCGGCAGCCACGGCCAGCACCCAGGACACCAAGGCGGTGGTCACGATCACCATCAATGACCAGGGCGAGATATATTTAGACAAGGATCAAGTATCATTCGAACAAATGACCAACCGTTTAATGACCATGCAGCAGGCGGAGAGCGAATTGAAAGTTTTGATTAACGGCGACGACAAAGCGGATTTTGGCAAGGCGATTCGTATTTTGGATGAAGTGAGGCGACTGGGGATCAGTAAGGTCTCCATCCGCACAAAAAGGCAGGGGAGTTAAGATATGCAGGCGGTATACGCGCGGAGTTTTTCCATTTCGCTGTCTTTGCATCTAGGCATTTTGGTGCTGACCGGCATTTCTTTGATCAAGGCCCCGCAATTTGCGGTGGACCGGGGCTTGAGCGGCATTGAAATCAACTTAGTGGCTGCACCTGCCGAAGTGGCACCGCCGCCCACGCCGGCGGAACCCATTGCTGAACCCAAGGCGGACGTGGTTCCGCAAGATTTACCGCGGGAAATACCCCGGGAAATTGCGCCGCCGGTGGTCAAACCGGTGACTCCGCCCAAGATTGCCGGCAACGATGAGGTCACCACGCAGGCGCAGGGCGGGGCCATCACGGAAGCTAAACCGGATTATTTAAAGAACCCGGCTCCGGCCTATCCGTTGTCGGCCCGCCGACGAGGTCAAGAAGGCACGGTGTTGTTAGTTGCGGCCATAGATCAAAACGGCAGCGCGGTCAAAGTGGACATTGAAGAGAGTTCTGGGTATGCGGTTTTGGACGAGGCGGCGCGCAAATCCGTGCGGCTCTGGCGGTTTAAACCTGCCCGGTTGGGCAGCGTCTCCGTTCCATCGACGGTGCGGGTGCCGGTCAAATTTGATTTGCGCCCCTGAAAATTTTGAAAGTACTTTATGCAATCGGTCATTGTTTTTATCATAGTTGCGTTGAGCGCCGCTTACCTCATCTGGCAGGCGGTGAAATCGTGGCGCCAAAAGCAGAGCAAACATTGCGCCGGTTGCGGCAAGGAGTAAGTATGCCAAACAGATGGTGGGACAAAATATTTAGCAAACCAGAGCAATGTGTGTGCCATGCCGATTCCAAAAAATTGACGGAGGCGCCGGCGGGGACCCGTTTGCGCATCGAATGCCTGCACGGCGAGCACGGGGTCTGCGAACGCCTCCGGGAGATGGGGTTTTGTGAAAAGTCCGAGGTGGAGAAAATTGCCGACAGCGGCACCTTGATTTGCAAGGTCTGCGATGCCAAAGTCATCTTAAGCAAGGGCCTGGCTCAAAATGTCATGGTCAAACATATCTGTACCTGTGAAGGGCATGAAGGCGCACAGCAGAAAACCATGTTTCTGAGCCAAATGCCGGCCGGGTCGCACGGCGTCATTGTGGATTTAAAATTCGGCAGCGGCGATTATGAACGGATTGAAGAAATGGGCGTCACCCCTGGCGAGCCGGTGGAAGTCGTGCGCTATGCGCCGATGGGCGACCCCGTTGAAATCAAAATCCGCGGCTATTGTTTGTCTTTGCGCCGCCAAGAGGCGGACCGCATCAGCGTTAAACCGCTCCCATGAAGAATCAAACCCCTGTCCCCTTGCCGCACGCGGCCGTCATCAAGACCATTGCGTTGGCCGGCAACCCAAATTCCGGCAAGACCACCTTGTTTAACGCCTTTACCAAGTTGCGCCAAAAAGTGGGTAACTATGCCGGCGTGACCGTCGAGAAAAAGAGCGGCACTCTGGTCCTGGCCAAGGACCGGGTGGTCAATGTCATTGATTTGCCCGGAACATACAGTTTATCGGTGCGTTCGCCGGATGAACAAATTGCCCGTGATGTTTTGTTGGGACGGGCCGCAGACACTCAGAAACCCGACATGGTGGTGTGCGTGGTGGATGCCGGGAATTTAGAGCGGAATTTGTATTTGGTCAGTCAAATCCAGGATTTGGGCGTTCCCATGGTCATTGCCCTCAATATGATGGATGAGGTCAAGCGCCAGGGACGAGAAATCAACGTTACCCAGTTGTCCCAGCGCCTTGGCGTGCCGGTAGTGCCGATGGTGGCCAATCAAAATGAGGGGATCGAAGAGATTAAACAATTGATTGCCCAGGGCGTGGGCGCCGGGTATCAGCGAGCGTGGCGCATGGCACCGGACTTGGAAGAGGAGGCCGCGTATTTGGCCAAGATCCTGGTGCAGGCAGAGGACTTAAGTCCGCAAGAGGCGTTTGTCGAGGCCTTGGCCTTCTTGTCGCAAGCCAAAACGCCCAAGTACCGCAAAGAAACTAGTGCTGCGATCCAAGTCATTTTGGACCGGCTGCTCAAAAAAGGGTTGAGGGCAAGAAGTGCCGCCATCGAGGCCCGTTACGATTGGATCAAATCCGTCCTGAAAGATTGTGTGAAAGAAAAAAGCGGCAGCGCCCCCGGTTTGACCGAGCAGATCGATGCGGTGCTGACGCACAAATTGTTCGGTTGGGTGTTTTTCTTAGGCGTCATGGCGTTTATGTTTTATATGATTTTCACCGTCGCTGCCATGCCTATGGAATGGATCGACCAAGGGTTTGGTAAAGTGGGGGACTGGGTGAGCGCCGCGATGCCGCCGGGAGATTTGCGGGACTTGCTGGTCAATGGGGTGATCGCGGGGGTCGGCGGGGTGGTCATCTTCCTGCCGCAAATTTTGATTTTGTTTTTCTTTATCGGTTTGTTGCAGGATACCGGTTACATGGCCCGGGCCGCGTTTATTATGGACCGGGTCATGAACAAGGTGGGCCTGCACGGCAAATCCTTTATTCCGCTGCTCTCTTCCTTTGCCTGTGCCATCCCAGGAATCATGTCGGCGAGAACCATTGAGAGCCCTAAAGACCGGCTGGTCACCATTTTGGTGGCGCCCTTGATGAGCTGTTCTGCCCGTCTGCCGGTCTATGCGGTCATGATTGCGGTGATTATGCCGGCGGCCACGGCTTGGGCAAAGTCGGGGGTCATGCTGCTTATGTATTTGATCGGCATCGTCGGGGCGTGCCTCATGGCCTGGTTCTTTAAGCATACTTTGCTGCGTTCGCAAAAACCGGTGTTTATTATGGAATTGCCCCCGTACCGGATGCCATCGTGGAAGGCCGTGGCCATCCATATGTGGGAACGCAGCCGCCTGTTCCTTAAGCGCGCCGGCACAGTGATTTTGGCCCTCTCGGTGGTGCTGTGGGTCTTGATGACCTATCCCAAGCATCCTGGTCTCGACAAGAGCGAAGCCTTGAAACACAGTTTTGCTGGGCAAGCCGGGACCCTCATGGAACCGTTGATCAAACCTTTAGGATTCGATTGGCGCATAGGCATCGGACTGATTGGGTCTTTTGCAGCCCGGGAAGTTTTTGTGTCCACCATGAGCATTGTGTTTAATGTGGGTGAAGAGGTGCGGGAAGATTCTTTGAGCGAGGCATTCCGCAAGGCCCGCTGGCCCGACGGAAGAGCCCTGTTTACCCCCTTGGTGTGCCTAAGCCTCATGATGTTTTACGTGTTCGCTTTGCAGTGCATGAGCACGGTGGCGATTGTGTACCGCGAAACCAATTCTTGGGGGTGGCCGCTGTTCCAATTTGTGTACATGGCCATCCTGGCGTATTTAGCGGCCTTGGCCGTATTTCAAATCGGGCACTGGCTGGGGTTCTAGACCGTTTCTAGATAACCATATAGAAATAAAAGAGTTACGACAGAAGTGTCCCCACTGTCTCATACGGGAGATGGGGACACTTCTGTCAGAAGTCAATATATCTCAATGTGTTATCTAGAAACGGTCTAGAACATTCGCAGGGGAAGGTTGGCTGGGGAAGCTAGCTTGGAACCCACTAGGCTGAGTTGGTAGCCTTCTTGCAGGCGTTTGGCGAAATCTATGTCCTTGTGGTGGGATTTGCGCACCAGGTCGGCATAAATTTTGGAGGCATACATAAAAAGGGCGTTTATTTTTGGGGTTGTCTCCAGCGCCTTGGCAAAATGTTCCTTGGCTTGGGCGAGATTGTTTTGGCGCAGATAAATCACGCCCACATTATAATGGAACCCCCAGAAATGTGGATTTAGGACAATGGCCCGGTTGAGCGCGGCAATCGCCTGGTCGTTCTGGTGTAACTCTCCATAACAAAATCCCATCATCCCATGCGCCTCCGACAGGTTCGGCAGCAGGCGCACGACTTTTATAAAATAATCCAGCCATTCTTTTAAACGTTGAGTGCCGCAGGGGGTGGGTCTGTTTTCCTCCAGCAGGAACATCTCATCCGAACGCAGAAACGCCAACACATAGTCCAGGCTCTGGACGGGCACGCGACGGACGTGGGCCGCTACCACCATTGTTAACATCGCAAAAAGCACCACCGCTATCAAGGGCCGTAACCACCTCATACCCATAACCTCTGCCAGACAATATAGGTGCGCAGAGCCCCAAACACCAAGACCGCGGCCAGGACTTCCAAAAGGTAAACCCGCGGCCACCATTGCCGGGCATACCGTCGCCAAAACTCCCACCAAAAAAACAACACCAGGATAATCGCCGGGGGGGTTAGAAAAATAAAATACCTCGACGATAACTCGAAACCCGCCGCACCTTTGATGGTGAGGTAATAGGCAATGATCGTTGCCGCCACCAGCAACAGGGCGCCGGCGATTCTTAGCAATTTGAGGTGATTCTTGACACCACACGCCGCCGCTGCTAAAAGCAGCAGCCGGTCCAGCGGGAAATTGTCATAAATCAAGTCCGTTGGGGAGGTCACATGGAAAGGGTAACGGGGGGCGTGCATAAAATAAAAAAGGCCCAGCGCCATCGGCACCGCCAGCAGCCACACCAGGTCTTGGCGCGGTACCATCCGCCATACAAACACCATCGCAATCACCACCTGTACCATGCCAAACGACGTCGTTAAGCACAACAGCACGTGCACCAGCGCCAGCCATGCCCACGAACGCGCGGACGTCCGGGACAGACCCACCACATCAATGAGGAGCAAGAGTTGCGCGCACCCCAGCAACACCCACAACCCATAAGGCCGGGCCTGGGCCCAGTAAAGCCAGATCATCGGCGAGGTTAAGGTGAGGGCCAGCGCCAGCATGCCTGCCCCCAAACCGAAACGGGCGGCAAAGAAATAAAATATGAGCGCCACCGCCGCTGACATAAACAGCACCGGCAGGGTGCGCATGATCGTTTGCGCGTCGGGATTGCAGATGTCCTGCTCAACTTGGAACGATTCCTCCAGCCAGAACCCTTTGAATTTGAAAAAACTTTTTTGCAGCAGGTAAAACAGCGGTGAGTTATTGCCTTCGTCAATCTTGCCTTTTAGGATATCGACAAAGCCCAAATTCTGCAGGCTGCTTTTTTGGCTGTAGATCTCATCGTTTTCTAAAGGGTTTTTTTGGGCGAGGCAAAAACCGATGCCGGTGCAGGCCAGAAAAACACACAAAGCCAGGATTTTTACGGTCATGATTTTAGGGCGCGCAAAACATGGTCGGTCGGGCTGGATTTATTGAGGGTGTAAAAATGTAGTCCCGGCGCCCCTCCCTTTAAGAGTTCCTGGCACTGGGCCACGGCAAAGGCAATGCCTGCCTGCATGGTTTTTTCGGGGTCGGTGGCGATGGGCTTAAAAATATCATGGACTTTCTGGGGGACCGTGGCCCCGCATAGCGTGCAGAAACGCACCAGCGCGGCGTAGTCGGTGATCGGCAAGATGCCGGGAATGATCCTGGCCTGCACGCCCAAGCCCCTTAAGCGGGTCACATAATCAAAATACTCATGGTTGTTAAAAAACAGCTGGGTGATGACAAAATCGGCGCCCGCATCGATTTTACCTTTCAGGACGCGCGCATCCAATGCTTTGCTAGCCGCCAGCACGTGTCCCTCGGGAAAGCCAGCCACCCCAATGCCGAAGTAATCTTGAAAATGTTTGCGGATAAATGCCACCAAATCCGACGAGTAATGAAAATTCTCCGGCCCCGGCTTCCAGTCCGGGCGGTCCTGCGGCGGGTCCCCGCGCAGGGCCAGGACGTTATGGATGCCGCGGCCTTGCATGTCCTGCAAAATCTGCTTGATCTCTTCTTTGGTGTGCACCACACAGGTCAAATGCGCTACCGCCGTGATCTGGTGCTGCCGCTGGATGTGATCGACGATGTCTAAGGTCTTGCCACGGCTGCTGCCGCCGGCGCCATAAGTGCAGGAGAAAAAATCCGGTTTGAGTTGTGCCAACCGGGCAATGGTGACCAGCAGCTTGGCATGGCCCTCCGGAGTTTTGGGAGGAAACAGTTCAAATGAGATGGAGCTGGATTTGGTCGCGAAAATTTTATTGAGGTTGTCCATGATGTTGGAGTTTATTATACAAGAAATCCGCCGTGGTGGCGATGGCAATCAAGAATAACGGCGCCACAGGCAGAGCATAGCGGGTCAAAATAAAGAAAAAGGAATACAAGGACATAAATAGGAGGACCAAGAGCCCGGTGCATTTGAGCAAGGCCGACTCTGAGGGGTACAAGGCCCGCACCCAGACAAAGGCCACCGCCATCAAGGTCAAAAGCCCCATCAGCAACCGCAATAGGTTTTTAAAAAGCCCGTTGTTATAAATTTTTTCCAGCCAGGAAGGGTATTGCACGAATCCGATCTGGGTCGATTCCCAAAACAACAGCTTGGTTGCTTCCACAGCGGACAGAAAGGCAAATTGCAAAGGATTTTTGATGATGAGATCAGCGGAGGCCCGCAGCAGCCGGCGATTGATCTCTTGAGGGTCCAGGCCTTGCTGGGTGAGTTGTGAAAGCTTAGTCATCCCGTAATCGTCGGAGCGCTGAAAAGACCAAAAGGTACAATCGGTTTTGTCAAAGAAGGACGCACACAGGCCCTCGCCGGGCGCGTAGGCCAAGGCCGCGCCTAAGCGATGGGGAGTCAAGGGTTCCATCCGCCGGGCCGCGTTGCCATACAGCGCCCACGACGCCCGGCCGGTCAGGGCATAGTTGCCGTTATATTGTTGATTGAGATTTTTATACGCCGCCACCGGCGCGTAAAAAGCAAACAGCGCCGCGCCTAAGAAAATGAGCCAGGGCCAAGTGGTTTTTTTCCGGCGCTGATGGGCGAGCAAGGAAGCCGCCACCAGCCCGACCAGATACAGTGGACTGATGCCCTCAAACACCGCTTTGGTAAGCGTCGCGCCAGCCAACAGCAAGCCCAACAGCAGGCCCCAACCTATACTCCGACGGAGGTCATCACGCTTGATCGCTGCCAAGGCCCGGGCGCTGACGTGCACAACTCCAATGATGATCGGAAATGCCGCAATTTCTGAATATAAACTCAAGGCCGCATTATTGACCGCCGGCGACACGGCAAAATAGAGCAGGGCCACGGCAATGATCCCTTGGCGAACCTGCAAATGTTTGAGCGCTAGATACAATAAAAATTGCGTCAGTAGTAGGATCAACACGCCCAGAAATGCCATGATTTTGGTGTAGACCACGCCGGTGCCATGCTCGAGGTGCATGGCCAGCGCAATCAGCAGAGGATAGACGGGCTCGCGGTTAGGCGCTGTCTTAAAATACGCTGGGATAAAACCTTGGTTATAAATGGACCGGCCCAATTCTTCGTAGGTGGTGGCATCTTGGGCGATGATCATGCTGCTGCTTAAGGCCAGGAAACTCCAGTACAAGACGCTGATGAGGAAAATGAAGCGGATCATGATTGGTATCGACCAAAGCAGGCGAACCAGCGGATTTTCACAAGTCCAGCGAGGGAGGAAGCAATGTCGCGGGCCGGCCGCACATGGGAGCCGGCATGATGTTTCCACTTTACCGGAACTTCACCTAAACGCAGGTTGTGCACACAAGCGATATAGATAAGCTCCGTGTCAAAAGCCCAGTTATCGATCTGCTGGCAGTTAAAGATGAGTTCCGCGGCTTTTTGGTTAAACATTTTAAAGCCGCAGGTGAAGTCTTTGAAGGTGCGGCCTATGCACAGGCAGGAGAGCAGGATAAAGCCGCGGCCTAAGAACCGGCGATGCCAGGGCTGTTGAATGGCTTGTTGAGACCAGAAGGTTTTGCGCTCGCCGATGAGCATATCATAATTTCCTGAACGCATCTTGTGCAGGAACTCATCCACCGCCTCCAGCGACGTGGACAAATCCACATCCATAAAAAGTCGAAATCGCCCCAGCGCTTGCCGCATCCCGCAGCGCACCGCATAGCCCTTGCCCCGGTTTTTGGCGTAAGAGACAATTTTGACGCGTTCCGAGGTGCAGGATTCCATTTTGGCCAAGGTGTCATCCTGGGAACCATCATTGACCAGGATGAGTTCATAGTCGACATTCGACCCCCGCAGTTTGGCCTCCACGGCACTCACCGAGTTTAAAATTTCCTTTGCTTCATTATAGGCCGGGAGTATGATAGACAGTTCAATCACAGGATTTAGCTTATCAACTTAACCAAAAAATCTCCAACAAAAATTTCAAATGTACATTTTGGGTTTGAGCAGTTATTCGCATGAAGCCAGTTGCGCCTTGCTGAAAGATGGGGCTATCCGATTCCTTGTTGAAGAAGAGCGCCTCAATCGCGAAAAACACACCTGGAAATACCCCGCCAACGCCATTGCCCAGTGTCTGGCCAGTGAAGGCATCACCATCCACGACATCGACCACATCACCTTTTTTTGGACCCCTTCCCGGGAAATCATCGGCAATGTGGGTCATGTGCTGAAATTTTTCCCGCGCAGTTTACATTTGATGCAGGCGCCATCCGGGGCCGGGGAGCTGGCTTTTTTTGAGCGCGTGAACTTGATGAATGACATCGGTAAGCGCCTGGCCGCGCAATTCCAATTGCCCAAAGCCCCGACCGTGCATTTTGTCGAGCACCACCTGGCCCACGCCGCCAGCGCCTTTTTTGTCAGCCCGTTTGAGGAGGCCGCCATTTTAACCATTGACGGCCGGGGAGAGTCAACGAGCACCTTGATGTCCCGCGGACGCGGCCACACCATCGAGAAATTGCTGGAAGTCCATGTGCCGCATTCTTTGGGCCATTTGTATGCGGCCATCACCGACCATCTGGGATTTAAACCGTTTTTTGATGAATGGAAGGTCATGGGCATGTCAGCCTACGGCAAAGACACTTATGCGGCGGAATTCGCCAAAATCATCAAATTGCTGCCCGGTGGCACCTATGCGTTGGACCTGGATTATATTTCTTTCCACACCCATGGTTCCAGCCGCTGGTTAAGCGACAAATTCCTCAACATCTTCGGTCCCAAGCGCCAGCCGCAAGAAGAACCCACCCAGCGCCATTCTGATTTGGCGTATGCGTTGCAAAAAACCATCGAGCGCACCGGCGTGCATTTGGCCAACGGCCTTTACAGCCGTACCAAGTCAAATAATTTGTGCATGACCGGCGGCGTGGTGCTCAATTGTCTGATGAACAAGAAAATTGTCGAAGAGACCCCGTTTAAGGATTTCTTCTTCCAACCCATTGCCAATGATGCCGGCACCTCCATGGGCAGCGCCCTGTACCATTACCATCAAACGTTGGGGCAGCCACGCCATTTTGTCTTTGACTCGGCGTATTTGGGGGCCGAGTACAGCAATGCGGACATCGAAGCGGTGCTCAAATCCAAGGGCCTCAAATACCAGCGCAGCCACAACATCGCTTTGGAAACCGCCAAACTCATTGCGCAGGGAAAAATTGTTGGCTGGTTCCAGGGCCGCATGGAAGCGGGGCCCCGGGCCTTAGGCAACCGCAGCATTGTGGTTGACCCCACCGACCCGCAGATGAAGGCGCGTTTGAACGCCCGGGTCAAACGCCGCGAGATGTTCCGGCCTTTTGCCCCGTCGGTGCTGGAAGAGCAAGCCGGGGACTACTTCATCATGCCCAAAGGCCAGAAATCCCCGTACATGATTTTAATCGCCGATGTGCGGCCGGAAAAAAAAGTCCTGCTGCCCGCCGTCACTCACGAAGACGGCACCGCCCGGGTGCACACCGTCAACAAAGAAACGTCTCCGCGGTATTGGCAGCTTATCCATGAATTCGGGAAAATTAGGGGTGTGCCGGTGCTGCTCAATACCTCCTTTAACGAGAATGAGCCGATTGTGTGCACACCCACCGATGCGGTCAATTGTTTCCTGCGCACCGAATTTGATGTGTTGGCGGCGGGGGATTTTCTGGTGACCAAGAATGGCTGATCCGAAAAAATATTATTACCGGTTGCGGGACCAACAATACCGCTTCTTTATCGCGGAAGGGAACTCGGTCTTAAACATTGGCCCCGACGGTAGCATTCCCGCCTCCGCCCGGGGCAAGACCTTTGATTACATCGTGCTGGCCGGAACGCTGGGGGGGCTGGAGGACATCCAGCGGTACTTACAGGATTTGCGGCCCTACTGCACCCGTGACACTCGTCTCATCATCGAATATTACAGCTATTTCTGGCAATACATTTTAAAAGGCGCCGAAAAATTGAACCTGAAGGCCCGGGAGCGCATCCAAAACTGGTTGACCTGGCAGGACATAGCCAATTTTCTAAATCTCGCCGGCTTTGATACCGTCAAAAGCGATCGGGCCATTTTGCTGCCGTTTAATATCTGGGCCTTAAGTTATCTGGTCAATCGTTATATCGCCAAGCTGCCGTTATTTAATGCCCTGACCTTAAACCATTTCATGATCGCCCGTCCCGTGTGGCCGCCGGAGAGGGATTACTCCGTTACCATCCTGGTGCCTTGCCGCAACGAACGGGGCAACATTGAAGCGGCCATTACGCGAACGACGGCCTTCGGCACCCACCAAGAATTTATTTTTGTGGAAGGCCATTCCCAGGACGGGACGTATGAAGAAGTTGAGCGGATCATGCGCGCCTACCCGCAGAAAGACATTAAATTATTCAAACAGCCGGGCAAGGGCAAAGGGGATGCGGTGCGCTGCGGGTTTAGCAAGGCCTCCGGCGAAGTGTTAATGATCCTCGACGCCGATTTGACCACCCCGCCGGAAGACATGCCAAAATTTTATGACGCCATCCAAAGTGGCAAAGGGGAATTCATCAACGGTTCCCGCCTGGTGTACCCGATGGAAGAGGAGGCCATGCGTTTTTTGAATTTGCTGGCTAATAAATTTTTCGGGTTATTTTTTTCCTGGCTGTTGGGCCAGCGGTTTAAAGATACTTTGTGCGGCACCAAAGTGATGTTTAAGCACCATTACGATGCCCTGGCCGCCAACCGTCATTATTTCGGGGATTTTGATCCGTTTGGGGATTTCGATTTGATTTTCGGGGCGGTGAAAATGAACTTAAAAGTGACGGAGCTGCCGATCCGTTACAAGAGTCGTTCTTACGGAACTACCCAAATCCAGCGGTTTCGGCATGGCCTGCTGCTCCTTCGCATGTGCGGCTTTGCCATGCAGAAAATAAAATTTATCTAAGATGCTGAGGGAGGACCGAAAATATTGACTTTTTGGTTTTCGGTCCTAAAATAAGGGCAATAAAATCGTGAGGCACCATGCGTTTAACATATGCTGTGCTTCTTCCAACGTGCAATCGCGCCGGCCTGGTGGAAGAATTTTTGCGCTCTTTGGAACAACAGTCCTATCCGCCGGCGGAAGTCGTGGTGATCGATCAAAGCGATGATGACGCCACCCAACACGTTTTTGAGCAGTGGAACCCTGCCGGTGTGGCAAAGAAATACATTCACCGCAAGGTCAAATCGCTCATCCTGGCCCGCAATGCGGCGCTAAACGTGTGCGGTGCGGTGGACCTGGTGGTTTTTCTCGATGACGATATTGAATTGGACCCTCAATTTTGCCGGCAGATCGTGCAGATTTTTGAAGCGGACCATGACAGCCGTTATGCTGGAGGTATGGGGAGGGTGGATGGATGGCCGTCGCAGTTTAAACCTCTACAGGCCTTTTTCGGCATGCCCCATGAAGGGGATGGGAAATTCTTAAGCAGCGGCTCCCCGACCTTTCCTCATTCCAGAAAAGAATTTTGTGAAACCGAGTTCCTCTCCGGTGGATGCACCTTTTGGCGCCGAAAAATCATTCAGCAATACCGTTACGATGAACGCTTAAGCGGTTACGGGCATTGCGATGATGTGGATGTCTCCTATAGGGTTTCCCGGCGGCATAAGCTTTTTTTCCAACCTGCGGCGGTGTGTTTTCAAAAAAAGGACCCACCGGGGCGGCAGAACGGCCGGCGTTACCGTTATGCTTGGATCCAGAATATGTACTACTTGGCCCAGAAAAATGGTTTTTCCATGCCCGCGTACTTTTGGTGTGTGACCGGGCATTTTTTTCGGGATCTGGTTTGTTTTGATGTTGAGCGTCTGATGGGCGATGTGAGCGGCACCTGGAATGTGGTGCGCGGCAAGATTTCTACGGTGGAAGGGTATCAGGAATTCAAACGTTTGCGGCAACAAGAAAGGTCTCATGCCTGAAAAAAAATTTGCATATGAAGAACCTAAGAACGCGTTAAGTTCACGCATTGCGGCGCATCAAAAATACAGCAATTTCAGCCTGCATGAGTGGCTGCCGGCACATTTTAAAATCCAAAAAGGGGACCGCATCCTCGATGTGGGATGCGGCAATGGGAATTTTATCCCGCTGTTTTGGCAACTGTGCGGGCCGGATGGATTTGTATTTGGAATGGACAAAAATCCACAATTGATCGAAGAAGCTAAGACCAAGTGTGCCGCATTTCCAAAGGACAAAGTGCAATTGGCAGTCCAGGACTTTGACCAACCTTTGCCGCCATTTTCTAAAAAATTCAACTGGGTCTTCGCCATTTTTTCGATTTATTACACGGAAGATAGTATAAAGCTTTTAGCGACACTCAAAGACCTCTTGGTGCCCGGTGGCAAATTTGTGGTGATCGGGCCAGGCCCGGCCAATGTCTTGGACCTGACCAATTTTAGTATTCAGTTGACCGGCCACACCCCCAACGCCGAACATACGGGCCGCATCCGGCGGATTGCCGATGAGTTCCGCCCTTTGTTTGCCAAAATTTTTCGGCCAGAGGATGTGTCTTATGAAGAAATCGACAGCGTGATGGAATTTCCCGTCGCGGCGGACTACGCAGACTATTACTGGTCCACTTTACTCTGGCGGGAAAGTACCGCTGGCCGCTCACCCGCAGAAGTGGAGGCTTTAAAGAAAGAGACGCTCCGTTGCGTTTCATTAAATATGCCGGCGCGGATCAAAAAACAGATTTCTTGTTTATCCGGAAGGAAGCGCGACTAAATGCAGTTTGACAAACACACGCGCCTGCTCGTCATAGCCGCCCATGAGGACGATGAAGTCTTGGGATGCGGCGGGACTTTGGCCAAAGCGATCCATGCGGGAGCGAAGGTGGCGGTGCAATTCTTAGGGGAAGGGGTCTCGGCCCGTTTTCCCATCGGACAATATGATTCCCCGGAGTTCGCCCGTCAAACGGCGCAGCGCCGCAGCGAGGCCCAAAAGGCCCTCAAGGTGCTCGGGATTAAGGAGGCGCATTTTGGGAAGCGCTACTGCTGCCAGTTCGACACCTTGCCGGTCATTTCCATCGTTAAAGAAATAGAAGCAAGAATGGAAGCTTTTCGGCCGACGATCCTCTTGACCCACAATCCTTCCGAGGTGAATATTGACCACCGCATTACTTACCAGGCGGTTGAGATTGCCTGCCGGCCGACCCGCTCCTGGGTGCCGGATGCCATTTATACCTTTGAAATTATCTGCAGCGGCAATTGGAAATTCGACCCCTTCTTTAAACCCAACACGTTCGTTGATATCAAGAAATTTTGGAACAAGAAAATGAAGGCGTGGGCCTGTTACGAGGGAGAGGCCAGGCCTTTCCCGTTCCCCAGATCGAACAAAGGCCTGGAAGTCCTGGCCAATTTCCGCGGCATGTCCGCCGGACTAGAGTTAGCCGAAGCCTTCTGCCAAGTCCGCGCTAAATCCTAATTTCGTTCCCACCCTATACAATTACCTATACAATACCTATACGATATGTTATACTTGGTATATGTTTAAGCCAAACGTTCGTATCACTTCACATTTAATGAAATTATTTGAAGGAATTGCTTCGGCAGCGGCCCTGATCAAGGCAGCGCGTCTTCAAGAGTCTTTAAAGGTTCCTCTTGAGAAGGATGCGTTTGCGCGAAGCGTTCATTCTTCGACATGGATTGAAGGTAATTTGCTTTCGCTGGCACAGGTTAGGGCGATGTCGGAAGGCCAGGATGTTCTTGTTGAACAAAAGCAGAAGTCTGAAGTGGCTAATTGTCTTGCGGCAATGCGTTGGGTACTCAAAAATAAAAATAAGCGTGTCATGGAAAGGGATCTGTTGGTAGTACATGCACGGATGATCAGAGGACTGCTTCCTGCGGCAAGATCCGGGAGGTATAGAAACGTCCAGAATTATGTCATTGATGCGCGCAATAAAGTGATATTTACGCCCCCTGCACCTGCTAAAGTCGCAGGGCGGATGAAAGATCTGTTTAAGTGGTTAAAGGATGACGATCAACATACAATTGTTCGTAGTGCGGTATTCCATCATGAGTTTTTAACAATTCATCCTTTTGTTGATGGCAATGGGAGGGTCGCCAGGGCGATATCGCAATGGCTACTGTGGGAGAAGGGGGCGGATCCTCTAGTCACCTTAGGGCTTGACGATTTTTTTGCCCAGAACCGAGCCCGTTATTACGATATGATCCAACAAACGCGTGATATGGACGATGACTATACTCATTGGGTAGAATATGTCGCTGAAGGCTTGATGAGTTCTATGGAAACTGTTCAAGGCCGTATTAAGGAAGGTTCATTAAGGCTTGCCCGAGTTACTCTTACGCCCAAGCAGGAGGAGTTGCTTGCTTTACTTAGGAAATATAGAGTTCTGGGAGCGGCTCAAATATGCCAGTCTATGAATATTAACCGAGCGCGAGTGAATCAGTTAATCGCTCCGCTTGTTCGTGGGGGTATAGTGCACAAAGAGGGTGCAGCGCGGGCCGTGAGGTATCAATTAAGCGTAAAATAGGTTCTCACCCTCTCCTGCCAGCGACCTCTCCAAAATGCAGGATAAAGCCCCGATGATTATTGGTCATCAGGGTTTTATATTTTGACGTACCCTCGCAATGAGGATACAATCGAGCACTATGAAGTATTTATACGCGTTACTTTTTCTTTTAATATCCACCTTTGCCTTTGCCCACGGCATGTCTTTGGAGGATCAACAGCGCATTTTGCAGGCTGGCTTTCCGGAGTTTGCATGGCTAGGTGCCAAACACATGCTGACAGGATATGACCACCTGTTATTTTTGTTTGGGGTCATTTTTTTTCTGACGAAATTTAAAGACATTTTAAAGTTTGTTACAGCTTTTACCCTCGGACACAGCATCACCTTGATTTTTGCCACATTCATAGGTATCAAAGCTAACTATTTCTTAATTGACTCCGTTATCGCCTTGACTGTTATTTATAAAGGCTTTGATAACGTCGATGGATTTAAGAAATATCTGGACGTTCGGCCGCCTAATCTTCTTATGGCAGTTTTTGCATTTGGCCTCATTCATGGGTTCGGCCTCTCGACCCGTTTGCAGCAAGTCCCATTGGGAGAGAAAAGCCTGCATCTTTTATGGAAAATTGTTTCATTTAACATCGGTGTTGAGGTGGGCCAAGTCGTAGCTTTAACCGTTATGCTTTTTGTTTTGGTGCCCTGGCGAAAAACCCCTTCATTTAATAAATTCAGCACGGCAGCTAATGTGGGATTGATGTTTGTGGGTGGACTTTTGCTTTTGATGCAGTTGCATGGCTATATTCATACAAAATATGGCGAAGAATTTCCAATCAGCAAAGATGACCATTACCATGCGCATCAGGCCATGGATGAAGAGATTGCCCCCAAAGAATTGCAGGGGCTTAAAATGTTACATAAGGCACGTTGACATATGAATATCCAAGCCATTTTGATTTCTTTTATTCTTCTATTTAGTCCGGCATTGTCATTTGCTCATATTGGCGGGCATGCTTATCTTTTGACTGATGAGGAGGTTATTCCAGTTGCGAAGGAACATGTGGCGTTTCTTATCCAAGAAGGGCAGGAAATTGATGGGGCTGGAAAGCTCGATCCAGCCTGGAATAAAGTCTCAAAATCACATAAGAAAGTCACCAAATATGAAGGCTTTTATATCGTCAGTTTTGAGGAGCCAAAATTGAAAAAGACTTTTTATTTATTACTTGCCGCAACAGGTGATCTTTATGGCATCAATGACACAGGTATTTTTGAAGACCTAGACCAAAAACAATGATTCGATCCGTCCGTTTAGCATCTCACAAGACAAATAATCAAGATTTTTTTCACGCCGATGGGAAAGTTTGTTAAATTTGAATTTTTCGAGGTAAGAAATGCATCGTAATATCAAAATCCTCCTGAGCTGTTCCATTTTAATTCATGGTGGCATCAACCTCTTGGCTCCGATTTATGCCATTTTTATTAAGAACATCGGCGGAACCATTTTGGATGCTTCGGTGACAATCGGATTCTATGCTGTTCTCAAAGGAGTCCTTTATTTTGTTTTGAGGAATTTGAAAGAAAACAAGTTTAGCCGCAAGGCCATGATTGCGTTGGGCTATTTTATGTTCTTTGTCAGTTACGTGATGTACATGTTTGCTTCCAATGTTTACCATGTATTGGTGATCCAAGGTCTGTTGGCTTTCGGAGAGGTTGTGATTAACCCATCGTGGAGTGCTGTTATTGCCAGTGCGTTGACTAAAGGCAAGGAACGAAGCATCTATTCGGACTTTTATGGTTATCGCTCTATTGCCGAAGGTGGAGCAGCCATTTTGGGCGGTGTCTTAGCAACCCATTTAGGTTTTAATGTTTTGTTTGGTTTGATGGCGGGGTTTGCTTTGGGTGCCAGTGTCTTGTCTTTATTTTTGGAGAAATCTGAATCGTATTAAACTTTGAGCGACGAATCCGTATTAAGGGATTTTAGGAATACATTAAAAGTTAGAACTTCTTCTTTGAACTCGTTTGAAGGCTTGCGGAATATGTCCTGTAACTCACCCCATTTTTATAACCTTGAATATTAAGATTTTTCAGATAATCTTAAGGAATGAATTATGAAAAGAATAATGATGATGGTTTTGTCCGTGGCTATGCTTAGCGGGCATGCGCAGGCATCCGATCAGAAAAATCAAAAGAATGTTAAGGCTTTAGTGCAGGAACAAACAGGCCATGAAGTTAGGACTATGCTTGCCGACGATCAAGAAATTGAGCATTTATTGTCTCAGCCGCTGACTGAAGACGGAGCTGTAGCAATAGCGTTTCTAAATAGTCCGGTGATCAAGGCTCAATTATCGTCGCTGGGAATTTCAGAAGCGGATATGCGCGAAGCAGGCATCTTACGTAATCCCACGTTGTTGTATAAAACGCGCACTTCAAACGAAGAAGGAGCCAAGCGTAATAACGAAATTGAAATTAAGCAGGACGTATTTGACATTCTTTTCTGGCCGTTACGCAAGAAAATAGCGGGAACACGGTTTAAAGCATCACAGTATGAAGCGGCTCATCAAATGACAGACTTTATTAAAGAAGTTCGCTTGTCATATTTGGAATGGCTGACGGCCATGCACAAACAAGCGTTGGCAGAGGATCATTTTAAAGCCCAAGAAGCTTCGTTTGAGATTGCGCGTCGCCAGAAAGAAGCGGGCAATATAAATATCCTTAAAATGGCAGAAGCCCGAGCCATTTTTCAGAAAGCAAAAATTGAACGGCTAAAAACCAAGCAGAAAACTCAAATGCTCACAGAGCGTTTACGGACAATGCTTGGATTAAAACCTAATCAATTTTTTATGGAGGAAGCTGTACGGATTCCCGATTTGCCTAAAGAAAATCTTGAGGATGAATATTTAGAGAAGATGGCACTTGATCACCGGCTTGATTTATTAATGAAGCGTCAGGAGATCAAGACTTTAGAGCAGTCGCAGAATTTAACGGGACTTGGTTTCTTGCCGGAGATCGAAGTAGGATACAACCAAGAAAGTGAAACCAGCGGTCATAAGTTAAAAGGGGTGGTTGTTGAGGGGCAAGTGCCATTATTTAACCGCAAACAAGCTGAGCGCATGGGAATTAAAGCCTCGATTGAAACTTCCAAACATCAACTTGATGCGATGGAACAGCAAGCTCAGTCGGAAGTGCGTTTAGGTTATCAGAACCTAATGACAAGCCGTCAAATTGTGGAAGCTTACAAAGAGGCAATACCCGTTTATCAACAGATGGTTAAAGAGACGCTTTATCAGTATAATTTTATGCTGACAGACGTTTTTCATCTGCTTGAATCCAAGCAGGCTGAATTGGAAACCAAGAAAGAGTATGCCGATGCATTGAAATCTTATTGGGCTTCACGCATTGAGCTTGAAAATGCTGTGGGCGCTAAGCTGGATTTTGATTTCACAGAACCTCCTATGATGAAGAAAGAGGAACAGCCTAAAATAATGAATCAAGAACATAATCATGGAGGATGAAATGTTTAGGATAAAAGTGTTTTTCATCACGGTGTTTGTTTTATCTGGTTTCATTAATATTCCACCTGCGCATGCGGAGAAGAATCAGGTCATACAAAATCAAAATCTACCATACACGCCTGTCATAACTCCAAACGGTTCTACGATGCCGTGGACGCTGGAAAAAGACGGGGCAAAAGTATTTCATATCACTGTTGGACAATGCAAACATGAAGTTGCACCGGGTATGGTTATCAATGCATGGTGTTACAACGGACAGACACCAGGGCCGACGATTGAAGTCGTAGAGGGTGATTTATTGCGTATTTATGTAAAGAATGAATTGAAGGAAGGTACGGCGGTTCATTGGCACGGAGTATTTTTACCTAACGGTATGGATGGAGTTTCCGGTTTGACTCAAAAGCCCATTGAACCAGGACAGACTTTTAAATATGAATTCCGTATGACACAGCATGGGACGTTCATGTATCACTCGCATGGTGATGAAATGGTACAAATGGGTTTGGGGACTATGGGTTTTTTGGTTTCGCATTCTCCCAGTGAACCAAAAGTTGATCGTGATTTTGCCATTTTTTTAAATGAATGGTATGTCGAGCCCGGTACCAAGACCCCTAATCCAAGTATTATGACAGATTTTAATATTTTTACTTTTAACAGCCGGGCCTATCCTGGTACAGCCCCACTTGTGGTTAAAACAGGTGATCGAGTAAGGATTCGTTTTGGTAATGTAGGCCAAGAATCTCATCCAATTCATCTGCATGGCCATGCTTTTAAGATGGTTGCAACAGATGGCGGTGATGTTCCCCAATCAGCTCAGTTTCCAGAAACAACGGAAGTGACTTTTCCTGGTCAGACCCGTACTATTGAATTTGTTGCAAATGCTCCAGGAGACTGGCCATTGCATTGCCATCGTCGTCATCATCCAATGAATGCCATGGGACATGATGCCGCAAATGTTTTAGGCGTTAATCAAGATGATGTGAAAGATAAAGTCCGTGATTTAGTTCCCGGATATATGGCGATGGGTGAAAACGGCATGGATGAAATGAACTATATGAGAATGAAAGGGCCTGAAAATACTCTTCCTATGATGGGCGGGCAAGGACAATTCGGGCCTACTGGTATGGGGGGAATGTTTACTGTATTGATGGTACGGGACAATCTTAAAGACTACGATCATCCGGGCGATTATCCCCATCCAAAGGGCACGGTTGCCGATGTGGTTGATGAGGAGAAATAAAACCCTTGACTCTCCTGTATACTGGAGAGTGTATAGTGTACTTGTAGTCGCAAAGGGGGGATAATTATGTTTATTGGTGAAGTTAGTCAAAAGACGGACATTCCTGTTAAAACAATTCGCTATTACGAAGAGTTTGGGCTTTTGCATAAACCTAAACGATCAATGTCGCAATACCGTGTTTATAGTGTGAAAGATATTGAGAAGCTTTTATTTATCAAGAAATCAAAAGATTTGGGTCTAACGTTGGCCGAAATTAAGAAGATCATCAAACGCAGCAGCCAGGGCGTTGATGCTACATGTTGTTTGGTTCATGAGGTTTTTGAAGAAAAAATAACGGATTGTGAACAGAGAATTATAGCATTGAAGGAAACCAAGAAGCGTTTAAGGGAACGGCTTCACCATTGGATCAATCCAAAAGATGTTGGAAATATAAAATTTTCTATTTGTCCACAAATTGAAAGAAGTGATGCTCAGGCAAGACCTACTTCTCATAATAAGAAGCGAGGTTGATATGCATGGAGAAGAATTGGGCAATTATGCTTACGGTATGTGGACAGCGGTAGCTTTTAATACATTGCTGATAATTTTCTTTGTAATGAGTTACATCGTTCCAAAGAAGAAGGTCGAGTGGCGGTCGATGGGGGCATTCGTAGGATTTATTGTAGCTCTATTTACGGAGATGTATGGTTTTCCTTTAACGATTTATCTATTGTCCTCGTGGATGGGGCAGTCTTATCCAGTTTTGAATCCCTTTACGCACAATCACGGTCATTTATTGCTGGTGCTTCTCGGTTTGGCTGATTCCGCGCTGGCTATGACCATCTTGCATATTGTGAGTAACGGAATTCTTTTATTTGGGTTTTATATTATTTATAAGGGATGGATGTTAATTTATGATTCAAAAGGAAAAGAATTAGTTACCCAAGGTGTTTATTCTTATGTGCGTCATCCGCAATACAGTGGATTATTTTTGGTAACCCTCGGGCTTTTTATTCAGTGGCCGTCCTTAACGACATTGATTATGTGGCCTATTTTGATGTGGACGTATTATAGATTGGCGATGAGAGAAGAAAAAGACGTAGAGAATCAATTTGGCAAGGCATACCTGGATTATAAAAGCAAAGTACCTGCATTTATTCCAAAATTCGGGAAAGGAGGAGTTCAATGAAAAACCATAACTGGTGGATGATGCTTTGTTGTTTGTTGCCATTGTTGTTAATCTTCGTCGCACCGACTGTTGGGCTTAATGGCAACAATTCTATATTCTTCTTTATCGTCATGATGTTTGTCTGCCATTTTATGATGATGGGCGGACATCGCCACGATGATAAAGATGACAATGAACATAAAGAACAGAAGGAAGGAGGGCATCATGGGTGCCATTAATGTCAAAAAGATGGGGCTAGCCGTCGGGCTGACCTTGGTTGTCTTACGTTTGGGATGTGTCGTTGTTGTTTTAGCATTGAGTCGTGAACAGGCTATTTCTTTTTTTAATACGTTATTACATGGAATTGATGTGGAGCCGATTTTAAAAATGGAAACATCAATCAAGGATGTTATTTATGGAGTGATCCAAATATTTATTTTAGGGTGGTTGGGAGGAGCCACTATAGCCAGCATTTATAATTTATCATTTTGCTGTTTTAAAAAGTCCGAAAAAAGCGGCACATGTTGCCATTGATCATTGATTATAAGGAAGGAGGGACTCATGAAAAATAGCATCGCAATCATAACAGCAGTTTTTGTATTAACAATTTCGGGGCTAACTTTTGCAAAAATGGTTGGTGGTCATGGTTGCTGTAGCACACACCAAGCACACAATCATAACTAAACAGTCAATGGTTATCATTAATTGAAAGGGGTTTTGTATGAAAAAAGGGGTATTAGCAATTACAGCAGTTTTATTTTTAACCGTTTCAGGGCTGGCCTTAGCCCAGATGGAAAAAGGTAAAGACATGATGGGTGAAAAGGGTGCTGGAATGATGGGTGGTGGCATGATGAAGGGCGATATGATGGGCGGCAAAATGATGGGCATGTGCCCTATGATGCAATCCATGATGCAAAAGCAAGTGGTGGCTACTGATCAACGACAATTATAATTCCTTCCTGGCGACGATTAGAATTCCCGATCTGTAATAACCAATTAGACTGTTCAAGCAACCCTATAAGGAGGCTTGAATGGTTACAGATCAACAAGTCAGGAGGAT
>JAKFXC010000095.1 GCA_021731625.1 Candidatus Omnitrophota bacterium | reverse complement strand
GATTTGGTTTCCGAACAGCCCGCACGGCCCAAAGTCAATTACGCCATCACCGGCGGCACCGGCACCATAAGCAATCAGCTTATTCGACACTTGCTGGCCAAGGAAGACACCGGCAACATTTATATCATGGTTCGCAACCTGGATGATAACGCCAAACAAAAAATTTTTTATAAAGACTTCCGGGTCAAACCTATCGTGGGCGATTTGAGGGACGCTAAGGCTTTGGACCAGTTGGTTGATCAAAGTGACGTGATCTATCATTTGGGAGGGCCGTCCGGAAAAGGAAATTTAAGTTTTGAAGATGCCCGGGACGAGATGATTGTGCCCACCCAAAGATTGCTTGAAAAGGCAGAGCAGGGCGACAAACGTTTAATTTTTTCTTCCACGGTCATGGTTTATGGTTTAGGAAGTGCCGGTGGCGGCCGGTTTACAGAGCAGGATTTGATTTTATCCAGGGAAATGAAGGACAAAATTAAAGACCTAAAACATCTGGAAGCTTTAAAGGAAGGGGTCCAGGATTTTTATACCTTCGCCAAATTGTATACCGAACGGGAAGTTCAAAAATCTAACAATGGCATGGTCCTGCGTTTTGGGAATGTTTATGGTCCCGGAGACGACAAGACTGGCCGCACCGTGACCAAAGCCATCAGGGAAAAAACGGTGGGCACGTATGCTCCCGGCCGGGAGATCGGTTTTATCTACATTGACGATCTGGTCGAGGCTCTATATCGCGCGGGAAAGCTCGAAGAAGTGAATAAAGAGACTAATCAAACAATTAACATCACATCCCCGCAGAATATTTCTCATGAAGAGGTGATGCAAACTATAGGGAAGGTAGTTGCACCCGACACTGAAATCAAGTCCGCCCAGAGCACGGGCATAGTGCATGCCAATTTCAAATATGACGTGACCCGAATGAGAGAAATATTGGGCATGGAAACGTTAACACCTTTCGAGGAAGGGATCAAAGCAACCATAGCGTGGCACCAGTCCACTGAAGAGGAAAAATGGGCCGGCCCCAGTCAGGAAAACAGAATCAACGAGGCCATTAAGTCTTTAGAAGGGGTGAAATTGGATTTGCCGGAAATCGGTGAGGTGGACGTCAGCCGGGAACTTGCGAACAGGAATATGACAAGTCTGCCTACGCGTTTCAGCGACCTGCAACTCATCCGCTGGCTCACTGAGCAGGCGGCCAGATCGTTCGCCCAACGCCGTATCGAGGACGAAGGTGGACAATGGAACAAGGAGCGCGAAAAAGAGGCGGATGATTTTCTACAAAAGCGCATGAGCTGGGTGCTGGGAGAAATGGTGACTAAAGGAGTGTTGGATTTTGAGGAATCGGTTAAAGAGCTTTGGGATGAACGCGCAGCTATGGACAGAGAAGCCTCGAAAGGCACAAAAAAGGTCTTTGAGTATTTACCTGAAAGTATTGCCGTCCGTAAAGTAGGACACTGGTGGTTGCGGTTAATCCAGGGCCGCAAGAGTTATGATAATGAACGAATGGAAAAAGCCAAGATTACATCGGCCGAATCAATGGCAACTCCTGCGCCCTACAATCCCAAGAAAAATTTTAATTATTTCCTTGAGGATGAAGGCCCCTTGAGGCGGCTTCTGGATTTCAACATCGACGGCATGCACATTGCCATTGATGTCAATAAACTCCCCCAGTCTAGACACCACTTCATCTTCATTCCAAAGCCTAACGATAATCTTCCTCAAACTTTTGATCAAGTGGCCATAGATGCTATGTTTGCACTGCGGAAATTGAGTAAGTCAGGTCGATTAAGTCTAGGGTTTAATACCGGGCCCTTGGCCTCGGTCCCCCATAAGCATGGACAGGGAAAGTTCTTTGAAAAAACTATGGCCGTGGAATTGGCCGAAAAAACTAACGTGCGAACCATTAAAGAGGTGGAAATTAGTCAAACCAAGGATTTTCCGGCCGAGATCATTACCTTAAAGCTCCAAGATAGTCCTAAATTCAGGGCTGATATGGTTGAATTTACGGACTATTTACGCAACTCGGGAATTATTTTTTCTAATAGTATTTTCAAGGATGAATTCCGTGTTTGGCTGGAAGATTTGAAAATCGGGGAATATGAGATTATGAAATTTGGGCCGGCCTCCGGTGAGATGCTGGGGGAGCCGTTTGTGGAAGATCCTGAGCTATTTAAGAATGCCACTGACGAGGAGCTCGAAGGACGCATTGTAAGGGATTATAAAAAGGCCAATCGAGATAAGGCGACGTACGACCAGGCCTATCATAAGCTTCAAGAAATTTTAGCCAGTCCAGCCATGATCACCAATCAAGCAGCAATTGCCAAAGACGGCGGTATCGATTTAAACAATCTTAAGGTGGGGATGCAAAACTCCAGCGGAAACGAGCAAATGACCATTGATCCGGCCATGATGGCGCGCCTCAAGCATGAAGGCATTAAACAATTGACGCCGGTGATCCTTAACATATCACCTTTGGAGCCGGCATCAACCTGGCTTGACTAGTTTTGACTTTTATCGCACAGGGCATATAATCTTATGCCTAAGCATATATAGCCATGATTACCTCTAATCAAACACAGATCTTAGCCGTCCTTGCCGAACATCCTGACCGAGAGTTCTACCTGGCCGAACAGAAAAAAGAGTGCATGAAAGTCGTTTTTATTCATAGGATTTTGCATCCGGCAACTTGATTTTTTGCATTTTAGATGATATATTTACTATATAGCTGATCGGAGAAACCGTTTTCCCAAACATAGGAGCAAATAGCATGAGTTTTACAGCCCGGTTAGTCTCTTCTTTTGTAATCCTAGCATTTGCAGCAACTTCCATCCTCCCTTTAAATAAGACTTATGCGGCTTCCAGTGTGGCAGGGCTTCCGGTGCCTGGCACCATGCTCAACTTAAGCCCGGCCTATGTTCCGGCTTTAATGAAGGGCCTGCGCGTTCACCCTGAAAATCCTTTGCTTTTTGACTTCATCATCGACACCGGCCATTCCGGTTTAAACGGCGACACCCCGGAACTCCGCAAAGAATCCGAAAAACTCATCAAATATTTTCTCGCCACCCTGACCGTTCCTGAAAAAGATCTGTGGGTCAACTTATCGCCTTACGAAAAAGACCGCATCATTGCTGATGGCTTAGGCCAGACCGAACTCGGCCGCGACATGCTGGCCCAAGATTATATGCTTAAGCAGTTGACTGCCTCTTTGGTATATCCAGAAAAAGAATTGGGCAAAACATTTTGGGATAGGGTATATGCCAAAGCTCAGTCGATCGGCGGAGCAGCCCAAATTCCCATCAATACCTTTAACAAAGTGTGGATTCTTCCGGATCAAGCGGCCGTGTACGTGCGCAACAACACGGTTTTTGTGGTGGAGGGGCATTTGAAAGTCATGCTCGATGAGGATTATCTAGCAACCCAAAAGAACATAAAAGCCAATCCCAACAATGTCACGTCTCAAATTGTACGGGAAATTATTCTTCCTGAGATTGAACAGGAAGTTAATAATGGTAAAAATTTCGCACCATTACGTCAGATTTTTTATTCTCTGGTATTGGCCTCTTGGTATAAAAAACATCTCAAAGATGCCTTGCTCAATCAGGTTTATTCGGAAAAAAACAAAATCAATGGTGTTCATTCTGATGACAATCAAATCAAGGAAAAGATTTATCAACAATATTTGGAAGCCTACAAAAAAGGCGTTTTCAATTATATCAAAGAAGATGTGAAAAGATTAAAGGACCAACCGTTGCCGCGCAAATATTTCTCCGGTGGGCAAGATTGGGCGCAGAGCGTGGCCAGTAATCCTGTAGAAGTTGCCAAACCCGCGGTGAGAGACTTCGCAGCTATTGGACCGATCAATGTCGTGCGGGCAGCGGCGGACCGAGCCATGAACGAGGTGTCCGAGGACGTTGAAAAGCGAGCAATGTCGGGAAGTTTAAACGAATTAGAAAATAAAACTGCCCGGTTAATTAAAGATAAATCAGATGGTTACATTGAAGATCTGCTGGCCTTCAAAGCTTGGATTGAGCGAAACCGTGCGAAGTATGACGAATGGGCAGGTTTTGTAGGGGTTTCTGACGTGCCGGCGAGGATTGCAAGTCTGGTTGTGACAATTGATGCGGAAATTAAAAGCAATCCAGCCCTGGCGCTTCAAAGCATCGAAGGAGAGCGAACGGCCAACAATAATTCCCCGGAAGATATTAAAGCGTTGCTCGAAAGGCGTGCAAAGGGCGAAGCTGGATTTCATTTGAATGTGGATTCTAAAGTTATTGATCAACCGGCAACAATAAAAGATGTGGTGGATTGGCGGAGTATTCCTCAGGACACGCGTCGCGCGTTAGCTCGTAAGGAAGAGGAATTGTATCAAGCTGGACAAATCAATTCCATCACATTGGCGGGGGGTGAGGCAACTCGTTTCGGAGGGTCAAAGGCTTTCGAACCGATCAACCCTGATCTAGGAGAGTTCCTTCAATTTAGAGTCGCGAATAGAAGAAAAATTGGCAAAAGATTAAACCTCAACGAACGTCCTCCTTTTTATGCTCTTTCGAGCGAAAAGCTACTGCCAGGGTTTAAAGAAAACTTAGCAAAGAGGCAGTATTACGGAGAGCAACCCCATGATTTTAAAGTTTTCACCCAAGGTTTGGTGGATACGTTCATTGCTACAGATCAAGAAATTCAGGAAAATCCCGAATTTAGGGGTAAGGTAGACCAATATTTGTCATATGCCAGGGCTCAAAGAGCGGCTAATGAGGAGCAGGATGGGATTTATCGTTTCCAAGGGGAGCGGCGGTTGATTGGCGAGGGTCCTTTTGCTGCCATCGCCTCGTTTATCATTTCCGGTCGTCTGGTCGATGCTCTCCGTCGGGGTGTCAAGGGGGTTAGTATCTACAATTTGGATAATATTTTAGCAATAGAAAAAATTGACGGCATGATGGCTCACTTCCTTCAAGGAGGACATGATGTCGGATTTATTGTCGCGGAGAAGAATATTATTTTTACTGTTAAGGACAATCAAGGAAACCTTATTGAAAAGGATATAATCGTTAGGTTCATGGACAATGTTATTTCTTTTGATAATGGGTTAACCGAAGTCAAAGGTGGTAGGGCCGAAAAAAATGGCTTTCAATTTGTAATTAATCACACCACCAAAAAACTAGATGTGTATAGCAAGGGATCTTTGCTCGAGACAAAACTAGACATCAAAGCGGAAACTGGGGGCACCCTTGTTCAACCAGTCGACCATGAGAATCGGCCCGTAGGACCTCCAATTATAAAAGAAGGCTTTGAGCTTAAGTCGGATTTCCACCATGCGGATGCACCCTTCTTTAATACGAATACAATGCTTTTGCGGTTGGAGAAACTTTTAGATATTCTAGGCGTTACTCAAAAACAACTGGAAGAGATGAATTTTGATCAACGGTCTAAACTCGTCCGTGAAAATTTGGTCAGTAAAATTCATCCATTCTTTGAATTTAAAAACCATGAAGTCCCGGGAGAGTATCCTGATTTGGGAGTTGTGGACAAGGGAAAAACAAAAATTCCTGTTGTTCAATTGACACGTTTAATTTTACAAATGGAGCGATTGCCAGGAGTAAAAACGGTTCATTACTTCGCTTCCAGATCAGACGTATTTGCCCCCATTAAGAGCCGTGAAGATATGCTCCCAATGGCGCAAAAGCATGGAGCAATGCTCCTAAGAAGGTATTTGGATTATTCAGGGGATCCCTGGTCTCGTGACACAGCAATGGCGAGCGATAAGGCCGCTCTTGCCGAGTCAGCCAACCAGGGCGGTATCGACTTCGACGCCGATAAGCTCAACCTGAAAGAAAGCGGCGGCGCCATCAACATCAAATTCGACAAAGCCATGATCGAGCAGTTTAACCGCGGTGACTTCACCGGTGTGCGGCCGGTCATCTTAAACGTCACCACCATTCCCAGCGTCCTGCCGTTGCTGGGTCTGTCTCCTGGACGGGAAGAGGAGCAGTTGGCTGCGGCTGCATCCTAACATATGACCCGTTCTCGATCGCTCAATCATAGAAGCCTAGTTTCCATTCTTATTTCTGCGCTGGTTTCTTGTCCAGCCATCCATGCCCAGCCGGCATCTGTCTTGGACCTGCCTCAGCCAGGTGTCATGGTGGACTTGTCGTCGTCCTATGCCCCCGTTCTTGTTAAGGGCCTGCGGGTCCATCCTGAAAATCCCATTTTATTTGATTTTATCTTAGATACCGGCAACTCTGGTCTAGCAATTAACAGCGACCAGCTGCGAAGCGAATCGGATAAATTGATTAAATATTTTTTGGCCAGTTTGACCATCCCCGAGGATGATTTGTGGGTCAACTTGTCACCCTATGAAAGCAATCGCATTATTCCGGAACAGCTCGGCCAGACCCTCATGGGCCGGGACATGTTGGCGCAAGACTATATTCTCAAACAGTTGACAGCGTCAGTCATTTACCCTGAAAAAGAGTTAGGCAAAGAGTTTTGGAATAAGGTTTACACCAAAGTGCCGGGGAGTACTTCGCTGCCGGTCAATACGTTTAACAAAGTCTGGATCGTCGCGGATAAAGCCAAAGTGTATGTGCGCGACAACACAGCGTTTGTTGTGGATAGCCATATGAAGGTGATGCTGGAAGAAGATTACCTGGCCACGCAAAAGCATCAGCAAGGAAGCACGGCGAAGCCGGCCAATGCCATGAATTCCCAAGTGGTGCGGGAAGTGGTGGTGCCGGAACTCGAGAAGGAAGTTAACAGCGGCAAGAATTTTGCCAACCTTCGCCAGATTTATCACTCCATGATTTTAGCTACGTGGTATAAGAGAAACCTCAAAGAAGCCCTCCTGAATCAAGTCTACAGCAACAAGGCCAAGACCAGCGGCATTGATGTGGAAGACAAAACCATCAAAGAGCAGATTTATCAGGAATATTTGAAGGCCTACAAAAAAGGGGTCTATAGCTATATCAAGGAAGACATGCAGCCCGACGGTCAGGTCATTGCCCGCAAGTATTTTTCGGGCGGGGAGATCTTAAAGATCAAGGATTTGGTTGTGACCGATGACGCCCGTGATCCGGACGCGGCCATGTTGATCAAGAGCCGCCCAACCGGAGAATTTTTCAATGTGCGGGCCACCACGCCGTTTGGGAAAGAGGAAAAGAATTTAGCCGGACCCGATGCTGCAATGAATGCCAAGTATAGTTGGGCCAAAACAGAGGCAGTGGCAAAGTTTATAGAGGGACATTTGAAATCCGTTTTTAGAAAGCCGTTTGGTTTAAATCCCGGCGTAACCGATGCCAGTTATGTGCGTTCATATCCCGGCGTTAGAGATTGGAAAGAATTATTTCTCTTGGCAAGTGAAGCATCGCGAGGGCGATCCGACGAGGCCAATCTTTTGGCGCGGCTCATAGATTTTACAAACGTATTGCAGTGGTTGAAAAACAACCTGTTTGCATCATTAAAGCCCGCGCCTCAAAAGTTCATGAGCGATTTTAGAACCGACGCCAGCGACAGGGAAGCTCTTAAAATCCTCAAAGACGGAGAGTTTTTTATTGAGATTTTGGCAGGGGGAGCGGCGGAACGGGCCAAACAAAGTCTGGTAAATCTAGGGATACAGATTGAGGAAGAAAAATATCGTATATGGAACATACGTTTTTGGGATATTATCATAACCGCTCAGCAGGGGAACTTGCAACCGAAAGGTGACGCAGCGAGAGTATTAGTTGAAGCCATTAAAGACATAGAGGTCCCTGAACCGGAAAAACGGCAAGACAATACCGTGGGACAAAGAGCGTTATACGCCATTTCTAAAGGAATCGAGGAGCTTCAGGGTTTCACAGATGAAGACAAAATCGAGAGCCGGGAAAATTTAAAATTGGTCGTACATGTCAATGACGATATATTACAGAGTGCTACCGACGATTTGCTGAACAATAAATTTTTTGGATTTAGGCCTAGTAATATTGTATTGGTCAACGGGGGTTATGGCCCTGGTTATACAATTTCAGACAATGGCTTAAGGGAGGAAAAGGGAGTAAAGGTGACCTGGAACCATTTATTTGCATTTATGGAGAATAAATGGAAGAAAACCGAGGTCTATTCATTCGATGATAAAACCAAAGCCCGGTTCGACACGCAGGACACGGTTAATAATTTCCTCAAAAAACGTAGGGCAAAATATGGTTTGTTAAGGCGGATCAATGACGCGACCCTTTTGCACCCGGCAGAAGCCATGGATTTGGAATTTTTTTCCTCATTTTTGGGGGCAAGACAGAAATATAAACAAGAGAAAAAGAAAGCTCCTAATGTCTTCTATCAGGTTATGCCTAATATTGGGGCGACGAACAAGGGCGGTATAGCAGTGACTCATGAAGGTATGGGGGATTTTAGTTTTCCGTATGAGGGGATCGATGCTCAGGATTTTCGTGTTCAAAATGCCTTAGCTCGGATAAGCTCTTCCCCTTATAATCGATTGTTGATGGGATATGAGCTGGAAGAAGTTAACCAAGCCACGGACAACCATAAAGTTCCGTTATCCATCAAGATTAAACAGATGGACACGGCTCATGGGAAAGAGTTCTTAGTTTCGCCGGAATCGCCCGTTGGAAATGTATTATTGGTTCCCGGAGTCCGGGGTTTGGCAGTTCAAAGAACGAGTGATTTGTTATTTGAAAGAAAAATCATGACGCCAGATCAGGAAAAAGATGGGCAGTATACACCCGGTTACGTCGGGCATATACCGGGAGAGCGCATCCACGATATTAAAACAGTGGAAGATTTTATCAATAGTTTACCTCATATTTATCACTACCTGGACAGACATTATAACTTGAAGAGCTTTGTCGACCAATTACCGGAACCGAGGTATGAGAATGACGAAGCCATGACTATCAAAAATATGAATCAAGAAGGCGGTATCGACCTCAATTCTCGGAATTTGCAGGTGGGTGGAGAAGGAATTGATTTTAAGTTTGACCCTGCCATGCTCGAGCAAATCCAGCGCAGGGACTTCTCTGGCGTCACACCCATTCTTATCCAGATCACGCCGTTGAAAAATCCGTTTGCCCCTGAATCTGCAACCAGCCCTCCTAATACCATGTAATTTGTACCATGATATCAAGAATCATTGGTATAAGACCGGGAAAAGCACTTCATTAGGGGCTACTCTCCCAAAAGAGACTTGTCCAATCCACACAATAGGGTATAATACCCCCATGTTAAAATTCTTCTGCCTTATCCTCTGTGGTATTTTTGCCTGCGGCTGCGCCACCACCCCGGAATATGATCCGCTGGCCTCCGCCGCCAACCAGACCTTTTCGCTCAACGACGCGGCTTTAAAGAAAGTCAGCGTCGGCATGAAGCAGGATGAGGTCCACAACATCCTGGGCCAGCAAATCATTATCGGGTATCAGTACGAAAAAGAGTCCGCCTCCGCCGCGGCCAAACCGCTCACCTTGGCCAACCCGTATAAAATCGAAGATGTAAAGACTGCTCAGGGCAAATGCACGGTCGAATATTATGTCACCGCCGTGCGCCAGCCCGACGGTGTTGTCAGCGACGATGAAATGATGGGGCTTTTGTTCTGCAATGGGATCTTGACGGACAAGGGCTGGGACAAGCCCAAGTGACACAGCGACAGGTGAAGCCGTTTTACATTTCGCTGAAGCCATTTTTGGACCATAACAGTCTGCCGCGGCCGGTCAATTGGCCGTCGGTATTCGGAAATGACCACCCTCTGGAAGTTGAGATCGGTTTCGGCAATGGCGAATACTTAGCCAAGCTCGCCGAAGCAAACCCAAACATCAACTATGTTGGTTTTGAGGAATATTGCGAGCGCATCAGCCGCACGCTGCGGAAACTAAGCCGGGTGCCCGGCGGCAGCGCTGGTAGCGGCAGCAATGTGCGGGTGCTGCGTCTGGACGTCCGCCCGGCCTTCAATTATTTGTTCGATGGCCCCAGCATCAATTTTATCCATTGCCTTTTCCCCCCGCCGTGGCCCAAAAAATCCGACGCCAAGCACCGGTTGATGACCACGGCTTTTTTGCGTTTGGCCAACAGCCGCTTGCGCGAGCGCGGGGGGATGAACATCGTCACCGACCACAAGCCCCATGCCGCCTGGATCAGGGAGCAGGTTCCCGGCAGCGGGTTTGTCCTGCATGAGACCATTGTGCCGGCGTGTTACGGCACCAAATTCGAGCGCAAATGGGCAGAGGGCGGCCAGAAAGAATTTTACGAACTCAGGCTGACCAAAGCTCAGCATATCGACGTGCCGCACAAGGAGGGCTTGCCGTTGAAGCATTTTACAATCGACCGATTTGATCCCGACGGATTTGTGATGCCGGATTTCTCAGACGGAGAAGTCGCGGTGGTATACAAAGACCTGTTGTACGACCCCAAACGCCAGATAGCTTTGGTGCATGTTCTGGTGCACGATGAGCATTTGCTGCAAAACGTGCGGGTGGCGATCGTCAAGAAGCAAGACACCTGGAGTGTCCATCTGGCGCAGGGTTCCATGCTGATGCCGACCCCAGGGATAGCCAAAGCCATTGAATGCGTCAAAGCCGCGGCCGCAAATTCGGGGACACATACCTGATCCCAATTTACCAGGCACTAATTTACCTGACATGAATTCAGGAGGGTTTTTGAAGGTTTCACTTCTGATCCGTCGCACGGCGGTGTTTCTATTAATTGTGCTGATCGCCTTGCCTGCGGATGCCGACGCTGCCCGCCGCAAGCGCGCCAAGCATCGCTCCTATGCTCCGACGGCAAAAGCAGCGATTTTATTGGACGTAACGTCTGGCCGGGTGCTGTATTCCAAAAATTCCGACGGACGCGTGTATCCGGCCAGCACCACCAAAGTCATGACCGCTTTGCTGGCCTTGGAACGGCTGCCTTTGGATAAATATTTGACCGTCAGCCGCGCCGCTACCCAGGTGATGCCGACCAAGTTGGGCGCCTTGGCAGGGGATCAATACCGGGTCAAAGATTTGCTTTTTGCCCTGTTGCTCAATTCTTCCAATGACGCGGCGGTCGTGCTCGCCGAGGGAATCGCCGGCTCACACGAGCGTTTTGTGGCTCAAATGAACCAGCGGGCCAGACGACTCGGCGCCAGGCATACGCGTTTTGCCAATGCGCATGGGCTTCCCCGTGAGGGCCCCCAGTACACCACCGCCCGGGACATGGCCCTGATTTTTAAAGAGGCGCTGAAAAACCCGGTGTTCCGGAATGTCATCACCTTTAAATACCGTATTGTTTATTCCAAATCAGGGCGGCGGCATTTTGTGAAATCCCATAACAAGGCCTTGTTTTTAAACTGGAAGCGGAGTATTTTCGGCAAGACCGGTTTTACCTTGCAGGCCAAGTCCTGTTTTGTGGGACAATACGCCAAAGGGGGCCGCACCTACATCATTGCCGTGTTCGGCTGCCGCAAGCGTTGGCAAGATATAAAATTTATAGTGGAACGTTACGGACGATTGGATTTATAATATTAACCTTATCAAACTTTAAGTTGGGAGCTCATTATGAAAAATAACGTGTTGGTGTATGTAGGGCTGCTTTTAGGAGGCATCGTATTTGGGGTGACCTTACTATATGGCATCGGATTGGCCACCATGCCGCTGGCAGACCGTGTCAATCAAGTGGCGCAGCGCCAGGGAAACCTGGAAAGCAGGATCAGCGATTTAAGCGGCAAGGTCACCGCCTTGGACGCGAAATTTGACGGTTTCTTGAGGGTCATTTCCGGCGGAACCCCTCAGCGCGGACAGGGACCGCAAGCCCCTCAGGCGCCGCAGCGACCTCCCGAAGATGCTAACAAAGTTTATGACATCCCCGACGGGGATTCCATCATCATAGGCAAAAAAGACGCCCCGGTCACCATTGTCAAATTTTCGGACTTGCAATGCCCGTATTGTGGCCGCGTTTATCCGGCCCTTAAAGAAATCCTTAAGACCCATCCGGACAAAGTTCGGCTGATCATCAAACATTTCCCGCTGTCTTTTCATCCCAATGCCCGGCCGGCATCCAAAATGGCCATGGCCGCCAATGAGCAGGGCAAGTATGAGGGCATGGTGGAGTTGCTATATAATAATGGGGCGGATGTGTCGGAAGCCAAAATTAAGGAACACGCCCAGACCCTGGGGCTGAATTACGATAAATTGATGGCAGATTTGAAAGCCAACGATGCCAAATACGAGGCCCAGATTGCCGCAGATATGGCCTTAGGAGGAAAAGTCGAGGTTCAAGGCACCCCGGCCTTTTATGTGAATGGGAAAAAGTCCCGGGCCTACGATTTGGAGGGCTTTAAAGCCGAGATCGAGAGTGCCTCGCCTGGCAAATAAATATTTGCAAAAAAGCCGATTTACGGTATAGTAGACCAACTTAATTAAGACATAAATAGGGGCCAGCCCCCTATTTCGGAGGCATGTATGGGTGGCCGTGTAGGTGGAATAACAAGCAAATATTATTGGGAAACCCGCGGGATCAAAGTCTCCGGGGGCCAGCAAGTCAAGGCCGGCACCATTTTGACCCGCAAGGGCGACCAATGGAAACCGGGCCTCAATGTCCTGGGCCGCAACTCTCTGACCGCAGCCATCGAAGGCGAGGTCTATTTTACCCGTAAGAAAAATTCGTACAAGAGAGTCATCACGCTAATCAACATCAAACCCCTCGCTTTGCAAAGCACCGCGGCGAAGCAAGCCAAGTAACCCACGTTTAATCTATGTGCGGCATCATCGGCTACGTCGGCAGCAAAGACGCCACTCCCATTTTACTGGATTGCCTGAAAAAACTGGAATACCGCGGTTATGATTCCAGCGGGGTGGGCCTCGTCTGCAACGGCGAAGTGGTGGTCCGCAAAGCCAAAGGCAAAATCCGCAGTTTGGAGGCCTTGCTCGCCCAAAAGCCGGCCGATTTTTCCGATACCGGCATTTCCCACACCCGTTGGGCCACGCATGGCCTGCCCAGCGACAGCAACGCCCATCCCCACATCGACAATAAAAACCATTTCGCCGTCGTGCACAACGGCATCATCGAAAATTATCTAGAGTTAAAAGCCCGTCTGGTCAAACAAGGCCATCGGTTTGTTTCGCAAACCGACACCGAAGTCATTGCGCACTTGCTGGCGTCGCACTATAAAAGCGATTTTGTGCAAGCCGTGCAAAAGACGCTTAAGGAACTTCAGGGCGCGTTTGCCGTCGGGATCATCAGCCGAGTTCATCCCGGCACGTTGATCGCGGCGCGGATCGGCTCGCCGCTGGTCATCGGCTTAGGGAAACAGGAGAATTTCATTGCCTCCGACGTGCCAGCGATCCTGGAGCGCACCCGCCGGGTGATTTATCTGGACGACGGGCAGATGGCGGTACTCACCAAAGCCGCCGTGGAGGTGATGGATTTTAATGGCAAAAAAGTTCAGCCTAAGGTCGATACGGTGACATTCTCCGTCGATGCGGCTCGCAAAGGTGGTTTTGCGCATTTCATGCTTAAGGAAATTCATGACCAGCCGGCGGTCATCAAAAGTATGCTTGGCCTGCGTTTGAAACAAGGGGTCCTGAATCTTGAAGGGGTTAATTTAAGCGGTCCGTCTATCCGAAAAATCCAAAAGGTTTGTGTGGTGGCGTGCGGCACGGCCTACCATGCCGGTTTGGTCGGCAAATACGCCATTGAAGCGTTGGCCCGCCTGCCCGTCGAGGTTGATACGTCCAGTGAATTTAGATACCGCGACCCCATCGTCGACTCCCGCACGCTGATCATTGCGGTCAGCCAGTCGGGGGAGACCGCCGATACCTTGGCTGCGGTGCGCGAAGCCAAGGCCAAGGGCGCCAAAGTGGTGGCTGTCTGCAATGTGATTGGGTCTTCCCTAGCCCGCGAGTCCGACGGGGTTTTATACACCCACGCCGGCCCGGAAATTGGGGTGGCATCGACGAAGGCCTACACCGCCCAGCTGTTTATGTTATATTTGGTGGCGCTCAAATTGGCCGGGGTGCGCAAGACAGTGCCGCCGGCAGAGCGGGCCCGTCTTCTGAAAGTGCTGACGACGATCCCAGGACTATACAAAGACCTTCTGAAAAATAAGGCGCCGGTGCAGAAAGTCGCCCGGGCCAATTCGCATTTCGGGTGTTTCCTGTATTTAGGCCGTAATATCAACTACCCGTCGGCACTGGAGGGGGCGCTCAAACTCAAAGAAATTTCCTATATCCCCGCCGAGGGTTATGCCGCCGGAGAGATGAAGCACGGGCCGATCGCGCTCATTGATGAGTACCGGGCGGTGGTGTGCATTGCCCCCCAATCGCATGTGTATGAAAAGATGGCCTCTAATATTCAGGAAATCCGGGCCCGCAAAGGCAACATTATCGCGGTGGTTACTGCCGGAGACAAACACATTTCGCAGTATGTGGACTATTGTTTAGAAATCCCGCCGGTGGAGGAGATTTTTTCCCCGCTGGCCGTCATTGTGCCTTTGCAGCTCTTGGCCTACTACATCGCCGTCAAACGCGGCTGCGACGTGGACCAACCGCGCAATTTGGCCAAGTCCGTGACTGTGGAATAGGGGCCAGCCCCCTATTTTTTACTTCTATTCCCCATAGAAGCGTTGTTCCTAACTTCCCCCATACAAAGGAAAAAGAAATGCCACGACATGCCCGATTTATATTGGAGGGAGTGCCGCATCACATTACACAAAGGGGAAATTATAAACAAGGGGTTTTTGAAACCAAGGATGATTTTAGAAAATATTGCTATTGGACGGCTGAATACGCGCTAAAGTACAATATAGAAATTCTCAGCTATTGTTTAATGAGCAATCACGTTCATTTTGTTTTGATACCGCACTCTAAGCAGGAATTGTCACAGTTTATGAGTGTGCTTCATATGAGGTATAGCCAGTATATGAACGAAAAGAACCAGCGAACCGGTCATTTATGGCAAGCAAGGTATTTCTCCTGTATTATTCAGACGGAAAGGTATTTATTAGATGCCATGCGTTATGTGGAGCGAAACCCCGTGCGGGCCAACCTGGTACAAAACGCCTGGGATTATGTTTGGTCAAGCGCCCGCAGGCATATCGGGTGCGACGCGGAATCGATTATCAAATCCAATGGACCGGAGAGAGCAAAAGAGTTGGCAGGATTGCAGGTCGATTGGAGAGAATATTTATCTAATGTCAATGAGGAGGTCGAAGACAGCCTCAGAGATAAAACAAGTAAGAGGCTGTGCATCGGCTCGGAGGAATTTGTGGACAACTTAGAGAACAAGTATAATTTCAAATTGAAAAACGACAAGGCAGGAAGGCCACCAAAGACTTAGAAAAATAGGGGGCTGGCCCCAATTATGCTTTACATCGTCTCAACTCCCATAGGTCATTTAAAGGATATCACCTTGCGCGCGCTGGAGGTGTTGAAATCCGTGGACTTGATTGCCGCGGAAGACACCCGCCACACCAAAATCCTCCTCGATGCCTACGCCATTGCCAAACCGCTCACCAGTTTTTTCGAGCACAATCAGGACCGTAAAACCCTGTCCCTCATCGCCTTACTTAAGGAGGGGAAGAACATCGCCCTGGTCAGCGACGCCGGCACCCCGGGCTTAAGCGATCCCGGCTACCCTCTGATTGCCAGAGCGCAACAAGAAGGCATCAAAATTGAAGTTGTACCAGGGGTCAGCGCCTTGATCACGGCCCTGACCGCATCCGGCCTGCCGTCGCACAATTTCACTTTTGAAGGGTTCCTGCCCCCTAAAACCGCTGCACGTCAAAAAAAACTTGCTGCCCTTAAAACCCAGGGCCGCACGGTGGTCTTATATGAATCGCCCCACAGACTGCTCAAAACCCTCAAAGACATCGCGCAGATATTGGATAACCCGACGACGGTTTGCGCGCGCGAATTGACTAAAAAATTTGAGGAAGTGCGGTCAGGAACGGCCGAAGAGCTGTTGGAGTATTTTTCCCGCCAACCCCCCAGAGGGGAATTCGTGGTGCTCATCCATCTTAGTCACAGGGAGTAATCGTTACTTTATCCGGATGGGTTTGGGCCCAGGTCTTAAATGAAACCCATTCCTGGCTGTTTTTGGCGCCGATAAAATACCGATAATCAGAACGAACTTTCTTGCATTCTCCCCATACGTGGACTCTTTTGTCAATGGCCGGTCTCACATAAACCCCTTTGGCCACTTGGCAATCGTTGAGGCCGGTTGGCTCTGGTAGCTCCTGGCAGTCAAGAGTAGTAGGTGGGATTGGATCCGTGCCGAGGGCAATCCCTGCAAAGCTTGCGGTGAAGCATATGGACACTATAAGTATTTTAAGCATAGTGCTCCTTATTGAGATTTTTGTCCACGGTGCAATTTGGACACCTCTTGTTTAAGATCCTCAATTTGTTTTTGTTGTTCTTTGACAGCTTCAATGAGCAAGGCAACCATGGAGCCGTATTCAATCCCTTTGAATCCCTGCGGGCTAGTTTTGACGATTTCCGGCAGGACCTGCTCCACATTTTGGGCGATGACCCCGATGTCTTTATTGCCATTCTTCTTCCAGGTGAAGGCAACGCCGTTTAAATTTTGCACTTTGTCCAGGGCGTGGGTCAGCGGAAGGATGTCTTTTTTAAGACGGCCGTCGGAAGTCCAAATAAACCCGCCAGCGGAATACATCGTACCGGTGGTGGTAATATCGCCGGTCGCGTTGACTGCGGTGACCCCTAAATTTCCCGTTACGGTCGCGTCTCCGGTGATTTTGGTGTTCCCGTTAACATCCAGCTTCTGAGTCGGGGGGTTAACGCCGATGCCGACTTGACCCGCGGCATCCACCACGAAACGATCTCCATTGTTCACATCGGCGGTTGAAGAGGAAAGGCCAAATAAATCGTAGCCGGCCAGTGCAGCAACTTCAAAGGTAAAATTAGGAGTGAATTCACCTATCCCTACACGTCCTCCGTACGGCTCCAGGCTTTGATTATTACCGCGGTCTATGTTCACCCGAGCCCTTGGTACGCCCCCGCCATATCCTCCCGTCTGGTCATAAATAAAGAAATCATGATAGCCGGTGGCACCGGAATCTCTGCCTATTGCAAATCCACCGGTATTTGTCGCATCTCTAAAGCTAATACCCGATTGCTCACTATTTGGGGCAACTCCGGACCCCGGGGGAATGGGAATCATGAACATGCCACTATCCGTACTTTTTATAGTGATTTTTGCGGGGGCGGGATTGATCCCAATACCGACATTACCTGCCGCATCTATCACGAATCGATCGCCGTTGTTCGCATCTGCGCCACTGGAAGAAATACCAAAGGTAGGGACGCCGACTGGACTGACAAGTTCAAATCTAAAATTGGGCGAAAATTCGCCGACCCCGACATTTTTATTGCCGGCTGGCTCAAGAAAAGTATCACTAGGGCCGATGCCAAACCGAGTTTCAAACAGGCCTTGATCGAAGATAAAAAAATCATGCTGGCCGGTGGCGCCGACATCTCGGCCCAGGGAAAAGCCAGTGGTATTGTTCTTATCTCGAAAATTGATCGAGACTTGTTCACTGTTGGGGGCAACTCCTGAACCCGGAGGCACGGCAATAAAAGCCAGAGTAGCTTGTACTCCTTTGATAGCAATCCCTTTTTGAACCGTCCAGGGGTTAAAAATGGAAGCGGCATTGACGCCGATGCCAATATTGCCATTCATGATGCTCAGGCTGTCGGCCGGAGCTGTGGTGCCGATGCCGATATTGGTGGCGGAAAGCTGGTTGTAATTGCCGGTCGGCGCCGGATAGTAGGTGGATAAAGTGACGGATCCTGCGCTGACAAATTGGGCGAAGAGGGCAAGGGATAGTGCCGTATAAAGAAAGAATAAAAGACGGTTCATTGTGCCTCGTTTCAAATTAGTATGAAAATGTTCGATTTAAAAGAGCAATGTACTTCTAATTAAAGTATACGTGGCGCCCTTGTCTTGACAAGTGGATTTTCTATTTTTTAGGAAAGCGTTTTCCGTCGCGTTTATTGTTTTTCTTGACTTTTGCGCCCGAGATGGTATAGTCTCTTAATTGAATTTTGATCTTTACCTTTAATCCGGTTCTGCGAAGCCGGGAAGGAACAAAAATGACTCTTAATTCTATAAAACCCGTATCCAGCTTGGAGGCGGGTTTTTTTTATGCCCACGCCTAAATCTCAAATCATGGACCAGGAAGCCATCCGCCGCGCGATCACCCGCATGGCGCATGAGATATTGGAAAAAGCCGGGCCCAAAGACTTGGCACTGATCGGCATCCGCACCCGCGGGGTCATTCTGGCCGATCGCTTACAGGCCGCCATCAAAAATATCGAATATCAAGACATTCCCGCCGGGATTTTAGACATTACTTTATACCGGGACGACCTGACGCTGGTTGGAAGCAAACCACTGGTGCGCCAGACTTTGATCGATTTTGACATCACGGGCAAACGCATTGTTTTAGTCGACGATGTGTTTTTTACCGGGCGCACGGTGCGGGCGGCTTTGGATGCGCTGACCGATTTGGGCCGGCCGGCCAAAATCGAACTGGCCGTGCTGGTCGACCGCGGGCATCGGGAACTGCCGATCCGCGCGGATTTCGTGGGTAAGAATATTCCAACGGCGCGCGACCAGAACGTGCGGGTGATTTTAGGCGAGGCCGACGGGACGCAGGATGCCGTGATCATTGAGGAGGACAAATGATTGCCTGGAACCGCAAACATTTGCTGGGCCTGCAGGAACTTTCCCGGGAGGAAATTGAGCTGGTGCTGGAAACCACCGCGTCTTTTAAAGAAATTTCCTCCCGCGACGTCAAAAAAGTCCCGGCCTTGCGCGGCAAGACCGTGGTGACTTTGTTTTTTGAACCGTCGACGAGGACCAGGGTGTCGTTTGAGCTGGCGGCCAAACGCCTCTCCGCGGACACGCTCAACATCACGGCCAGCGTTTCATCCACGACCAAAGGCGAGACGCTCCTGGACACTGCCAAAAATATCGAGGCCATGAGTGTCGATGCCATGGTGGTGCGCCACAGCACTTCCGGCGCCCCGATGATCCTGGCCGAGGGGTTAAATTGTTCGGTGATCAACGCTGGCGACGGCTGCCGCGAGCACCCCACCCAGGCCTTGTTGGACATTTTTACTCTGAGGGAGAGATTCAAACGCATCGATGGGTTAAAAGTCGCCATCGTCGGGGATATTTTGCATTCCCGGGTGGCGCGTTCCAATATTTGGGGACTGACCAAACTGGGGGCCAAGGTCACGGTGTGCGGCCCGGCCACGCTCATCCCGCGGGGGATCGAAGCCATGGGCGCCGATGTTTCATATAATATCAAAGATGTGATTAAAAATTCTGACGCTGTGATCACGCTGCGCCTGCAGAAAGAGCGCCAGCAGGACAAGTTTCTACCGTCGGTGCGTGAATATTCCCAGCTTTTTGGCATCAACCAGGAAAAGCTTAGTCAAGGCAGCAGCTCGTTGATCGTCATGCATCCCGGGCCGACCAATCGCGGCCTGGAGCTTTCGGCAGAGGTGGCCGACGGCAAGCAGTCGGTCATTTTGGACCAGGTCACCAACGGCGTGGCCGTGCGCATGGCAGTGCTGTATCTGGTGCTGGGGACAAAAGAGAATTAAATAGGGGCCAGCCCCCTATTTTTGAGGACCTATGGGACTACTGATTAAGAACGCGGTGATTGTCAACCCTGACAAGATAGCGGCCAAGCCGCAGGACATTTTGTGCGTCGACGGCAAAATCAACAAAATCGCGGCCGGCATTGCGGCGGAGAATCACGATGTTGTCGATGCCAAGGGGAAAAAAATCCTCCCCGGTTTTATCGACATGCATGTCCATTTGCGCCAGCCAGGGCGAGAGGACAAAGAGACCATCGAAACCGGCTCGCGGGCTGCGGCCAAAGGGGGATTCACCTCCATTTTTTGTATGCCGAACACTCAGCCGGTCATTGACAATGCCATGGTGGTGGAATTTATCATCCGCGAGGCCAAGCGGGCCGGCCTGTGCAATGTTTACCCCGTCGGGGCGATCAGCAAAGGCCAGCACGACCAGGAATTGACCGACATGGCGGAACTCAAAGAAGCGGGGTGCCTCGCCATCTCCGACGATGGCAAATCGGTGCTCAACAGCCGGTTGTTTCGCCTGGCCATGGAATACGCCAAAATGCTCGACCTCTTGGTGATCGAGCATTGCCAAGACCCATTGCTGTCCGCCGGTGGGGTGATGAATGAGGGAGAAGTCTCGACCCGGCTGGGGCTTAAAGGCGACCCCGCCATTGCCGAGACCGTGATCGTTGCCCGTGACATTGAAATTGCCCGTTACCTCGACGCGCGGGTGCATCTGGCCCACATGTCGCTTGAGCGCTCGGTGGAACTTATCCGTTGGGCCAAAGTGCAGGGCATTAAGGTTACGGCAGAGGCGTGCCCGCATCATTTTGCGTTGACGGATGAAGCCTGCGCTTCTTTTGAGACGGGGACTAAAGTCAACCCGCCGCTGCGCAGCAAAGAAGACATCGAGGCCATCAAAGCCGGGATCGCCGACGGAACGATCGATTGCATTGTCACCGACCACGCCCCGCACACCAAGGAAGACAAAGAGCTGGGCTTTGACGACGCGCCATTTGGTTTAATCGGTCTGGAAACTGCGCTGGGGCTGGTCATCAAGGAATTGGTCAAGCCGGGAATAATTGACTTGCCCAAAATGGTTGATAGAATGTCTACTTCACCGGCCCGTGTCACAGGGTTAAAGAACAAGGGGACAATCAAAGAAGGGTTTGATGCCGACCTGGTGATTATTGACGAGCACAAAGAATGGACGGTGACCACCGCCGGGTTTGTGTCCAAAAGCAAGAATTCCCCGTTTGTGGGCTGGAAGCTTGTGGGTGAGGCGCAGCTCACGGTCTGTGGGGGAAATGTTGTGTTCCGTGCCGCTTGAGTTCGGTGCCAGCCCGTTTACCCCGAATTAATCTTTGCGCCCGTAGCCTAATGGATAGGGCAGCAGCCTCCGGAGCTGCTAGTGCAGGTTCGAGTCCCGCCGGGCGCGCCAGTTATGTCGGACAGTTGTGCGTAACAAAGGACATTGAACGACCGCCCCCTAGACATACCTATCATAATTCGGGTGACACTGGGTGGCACAGATCTATGCCTGAACTACCGGAAGTGGAAACCATCCGTCGCGATTTGCAGCGCGGCATCCTCAATAAAATCATTAAGCGCGTCCATATTTTTGATTCCCGCATCTTGCGCCAGCCAGCCAAGGAAATTTCTCAAAAACTGTCGGGATGCGCCATCGAGGCGGTGGTCCGTCGCGGGAAAGCCCTGGCCCTTGAGCTGTCTTCGGGGGAGCACTGGATTGTGCAGGTGATGATGACTGGCCAGCTCATCTTAAACGGCCCCCGCGGCCGGCATACCCGCCTGGCACTAGATTTTACCGACGGGGATTGCCTGCTCTATAATGACCAGCGGGTTTTTGGGCAATTGCGCGTGGTTGCCGACTTTCAGGACGTTCCGTACTTTCGCATCCTCGGCCCCGAACCTTTCGACGATGCGTTTAATGATGCCTACATCGCGGCCTATTTGAAAAAAACCAAACGGCCTATCAAGAATGTACTGCTGGACCCTGGTTTTGTAGCCGGCATCGGGAATATTTACGCCAGTGAAATCTTGTTCCAATGCCGCATCAGCCCCAAACGCCGCGGCCATCGGATCAAATTGTCGGAGGCAGCATTATTGCATCAGCACACCAATGCCGTTTTAAAGCAGGCCATTGCCATGCGTGGTTCATCCATGCGCAATTATTTAGACGGTGCCGGTAAAAAAGGCAAATTTAATCAACGGCTGAAGGTGTATGCTCGAGCAGGAAAACCCTGCGCCCACTGCGGCAGCCCTATCGAACGCATTGTGCAGGCGGGCAGAAGCACGTTTTATTGCATGAAATGCCAAATATAATTTGTTATACTTTAAAGAACCCGTCATGGAACAACTACAAAATGTCTACAAAGTTATTGACAATGAACAGCTCTGCCCGCAGTTCTGGCGTCTGACTTTTGATGCTCCGGCATTGACCAAAACGATTTTGCCAGGGCAATTTATCCATATCCGCACTAATGAAGTGAGCTTGGAGCCATTTTTCCGTCGACCCTTTAGCGTTTACCGGGTCCAAAAATATGTGGAAATTTTTTATGAACCCATAGGGCCGGGAACACGGCTGCTGGCATTAAAGAAAAAGGGCGACCTGCTGGATGTGCTAGGCCCTTTGGGCACTCCGTTTGTGATGCCACCGGAGGCGTGCAAACAGGTGCTCATGGTTGCCGGCGGTATCGGTATTGCGCCTATGCTCATCCTCTCCGACGTCCTCCGGAAGAAGAAACTCGAACTCATTTTGCTTTATGGCGGGCGCAGCCGCGGCCACGTGTACCCCATGCAAGAGTTTAAAGACAACGGCGTCAAAGTCTACATCGCCACCGACGACGGATCCATCGGCGCCAAAGGCTGGGTGAGCACACTCTTCGATAAAATTCCCACCAGTTCGCGCACCACCTTTATATACACTTGCGGACCTAATGCGATGATGAAGGCGGTGCAGGCATTCGCGGCCCGAGCCGGGCTGCGCGGGCAAGCGGCTTGCGAAGAAGTCATGGCCTGCGGGCTGGGCGCTTGCCTGGGCTGTTCCATTCCAACCACCAAGGGCTATAAGACGGTCTGCTGCGATGGGCCAGCCCTCAATCTAGATGAGGTTATTTTTCACGCATGAACCTGTCGGTCAAAATTGCCAAGCACACGTTTAAAAATCCAGTGACGGTGGCGTCCGGCACTTTTGGGCATGCCGAGCAATATTACGATCTGGAGGAAGTCAAACGGCTGGGTGCCCTTGTCCCTAAGACCGTCACGTTTTATCCTCAAGAAGGCAACCCGCCGGTGCGCATTGTGGAGACTCCGTCGGGCATGATCAATGCTATTGGCATTGAGAATCCCGGCATTGACGGGTTTATTCAAGGCAAGCTTCCAGCCTTACGCAAGATCGGCGTGCCGCTGATTATCAGCATCCTCGGCCATGATGTGGCCCAGTTCATCGGCATCGTCGAGAAATTAAACCGCCAAGAGGGCATTGCCGCCATTGAACTTAATTTGTCCTGCCCCAATCTCAAACACAAAACGCTCGTGGCGCAGGACCCGCAGGCCACCGAAGCATTGGTCAAAAAGGTGAAGTCGCTCAGCAAATTTCCCCTGATCGCTAAACTGTCTCCCAACGTCACGGATATCGGTGACATTGCCGCCGCGGCCGAGGCCGGGGGCGCCGATGCGCTGAGCCTAATCAATACCTTTACGGCCATGGCCGTCGACATCAAGACCCGGCGTTCCAAAATCGGCAATTTTACCGGCGGGCTCTCCGGCCCAGCCATCCGGCCTCTGGCCGTGGCCATGGTGCACCAGGCGTACAAGAGGGTACGGGTGCCCTTAATCGGCATGGGCGGCATCGCCACAGCAGCGGACGCGTTGGAATTCATCATTGCCGGTGCTACCATGGTGGCGGTGGGGACCATGAATTTCATCAACCCACGGGCCCCCATTGATGTGCTGGAGGGATTGCAGGCTTATATGAACGAGTACCAGTTGACGGACTTAAACCAAATACGGGGCAGTTTAAAGAAATGAACCACAACCCCTTGATCGTTGCTCTTGACGTTGACACTTTTGAAGAAACGCAAAAGCTCGTTGATGATTTAGCAGATGTGGTGGACACCTTTAAAATCGGCTCACAGCTGTTTACGGCTTATGGTCCCTTCGCGGTGCGTTACGTGCAGGCCAAAGGCAAAAATGTTTTTCTGGATTTGAAATTTCATGATATTCCCAATACGGTTGCTGCGGCCGTCGGCAGTGCCGTGGCCTTAAGCGTGCCGCCCGGCAAGGAAAAAGGCTTCGCGCCTTTGTTTATGCTGACCGTGCACACCAGCGGAGGATTGGAAATGCTGCAAGCGGCGGCGCATGCCGCTAAGGAACAGGCGGCAGCCCTCAAAGTCAAAAGGCCATTGATCGTCGGTGTTACGGTACTTACCAGCCAAACTTCCGAAAAGAATACGCAGGGCCTTGTTTTGGAGCGGGCCCAGCTGGCCAAGGCCGCAGGTTTAGACGGGGTGGTGGCGTCCGTCGAGGAGGCCGCGGCCATCCGAAAAACATTGGGCAAAGATTTCGTTATCGTTACGCCGGGTATACGGCCGGCCGGCACCCAGGCAGGCGACCAGAAACGGGTGGCCACCCCGGCCGCAGCGATCAAGAGCGGGAGTGATTTTTTGGTGGTCGGCAGGCCGATTGTGAGCGCACCGCAGCCGCGGCAAGCGGCTCTCGATATTTTGAACGACATCCGTCAACCTTAAACCGCGAGGGGACCCATGAATCTTTTCGTCAAAAAGCCCATTGGCCAAATCATCGCAGCGTCGGAGGGGGGCGAATACACGCTCAACCGTTCCTTGGGACCGTGGAGTCTGATTTCGCTGGGCATCGGCGCCATTATCGGGGCAGGGCTTTTTTCCCTGACCGGCATGGCCGCAGCGGAAAATGCCGGGCCGGCCGTGGTGTTGGCCTTTGTGGTGGCGGCCATCGGCTGCGCCTTTGCCGGCATGTGTTACAGCGAGCTGGCCGCCATGATCCCCGTGGCGGGGAGCGCCTACACGTACACCTACGCCACCATGGGGGAACTCATCGCCTGGATCATCGGGTGGGACCTGGTGCTGGAATATGCGGTGGCATCGTCGGTGGTAGCGGTCAGTTGGTCGAACTATGTGGCGTCTTTCCTAAGTGATTTCGGGATCCACCTGGACCCGCGCTTTGTGGCCTGCAGCTTCGACAAGGTTACCATGCCGGACGGATCCGTGGTCAACGGCATCATCAACATTCCGGCCATGATCATCATTGTGCTGATCTCTCTGCTTCTTATGATCGGCATCAAAGAATCCTCGACAGTCAATTCCATCATTGTGGTCATTAAACTGGCAGTGGTGCTGACTTTTGTTGCCGTCGGTTTTCAGTACATCAAACCCGAAAATTATGTGCCCTTTATCCCGGAGAACACGGGCAAATTCGGGGAATTCGGCATCAGCGGCATCATGCGCGCCGCGGCCATCATTTTCTTTGCCTACATTGGTTTTGACACCGTCTCGACGGCGGCCCAGGAAACCCGCAACCCGCACAAAGATGTTCCCATGGGCATTCTTGGCTCACTGGCTTTGTGTACTATTTTGTATATCGCGTTTGCCATTGTGTTGACGGGGATGGTCAAATACACCGGCCTTGGAGGTGCCGCCCCGGTGGCCACCGCCATTAACATGCTCCCGGACCAGTACCACTGGCTGCAGATCATGATCAAAATGGGCATCGTGGCTGGCTTTACTTCGGTCATTTTGGTCATGTTGCTGGGTCAGTCCCGCATATTCTATTCCATGTCCCGCGACGGGCTCTTGCCAAAATTATTTAGCGACATCCATCCCACCTGGCGCACGCCGTGGCGCTCGAATTTATTGTTTATGTTTTTTGTCAGCTTCTTTGCGGGATTTTTTCCGATTTCCAAATTGGGGCACATGACCTCCATCGGGACTTTGCTGGCCTTTGTGATCGTCTGCGCCGGGGTGATGGTTTTACGCTACACCCAGCCGTTGCTGCCGCGGCCGTACCGCGCACCGTGCTTCCCGTTGTTTCCGTTTTTGGGGATTATCGTCTGCCTGGCCATGATGACCTCGCTGGACGCAGAGACCTGGGCGCGGCTGATCATCTGGCTCGCCGTCGGGCTGATCATTTACTTCACCTACAGCCGGTTTCATAGTAAACTAAACAAATAGCTATGTGAGAGTGGAAAGGGCGGCGGCACGAAGTGCCGCAGTCCTCTCTTCCATAATGATTTTACGAGAAAAGAGAGGGCAAGTAGCTCAGTTTGGTTAGAGCATTCGGCTTACATCCGAAAGGTCGAGGGTTCAATTCCTTCCTTGCCCACCACTTTTTCTCCGTTGACAGGCAGCGAAGGATTGCGTACAATTGTGAACTTTGGTTTGAGAAGCGGAGGGCCGCCCCGCCTGCGGCGGGACAGGCCCCAAATCTTTCTAGAATAAATTGAAATAGCGATTGTAAGAAGTCGGGCCGCCCTCTGATAAAGCGTCGAGGGCTGCCCCAAACTTTTCTAAAAATATTTGGAATAGTAGGATTGTGGAAGTTTGGGGCCGTGGTGTAGCTGGTTAACACATCAGCTTGTCACGCTGAAGACCGCGAGTTCAAATCTCGTCGGCCCCGCCAAATAAGAGAGCCACCGTAAGGTGGTTTTTTTATTTGGCTGTGTCTGTCAGTTTGAAATCGTTGCCGCGAAGCGGCAGGAGTGACGGAGCCGTTAGGCGAGGAAATGGTTGAGCGAGAGCGAAGCCGCGAAACCGTTCCATTCCGAATTACCATAGTGTTTGTTTTTTAGAGAAATTCGGAATCCGCGAGCAATAAGCTGTATTAGGCGAGCGCAATCTCGTCGGCCCCGCCAATAACTCAAGTCCCTGCATTAATTTGCGGGGATTTTTGTTTATATTGGTTGATATGTTTTGGTATGTTTAGACTGCGTCACGGACAGTTATAGGACACCAGGCAGAGTAAGCTTGTCGGACCACTTGTAATTTTGCAGCCCCTTTGTTAACTATTGCGTGTTTAGAAAGGGCGTGGTATATTTTGAATATGGAAGCCAATGTGATCATTTCAAATAGAAAAATTCTGGGAGGAACACCGGTCTTTTTGGGAACAAGGGTTCCCGCTAAAAACCTCATTGATTATCTAAAAGCCGGAGACAGCGTTGATGATTTTCTTTCAGATTTTCCCACCGTCACCAAGGAACAAGTTATTGAGTTTTTAGAATCTGCCCCCGAACGTTTTTTGAAGAAATGAAATGAAAATCCTGCTCGATGAATCCCTGCCCAAAAGATTAAAAAAACACTTTCCGGGACACGCAGTAAAAACTGTTTCCGATATGAGAGGGAAAGGCAAACAGAACGGAGAGTTAATGGCCCTTATTGCAGGGAAGTTTGATGTTTTTGTAACGTCAGACCAGAATCTGATTTATCAAATAAACCTACGTGATGCCGCTGTTCCCATTTTGGTTCTTAAAACTTCAAGCAATAGGTATGATGATTTAATACTTTTGATTCCAGCGTTGTTAAAGACCTTGAAATTCTCTTTTATTAAGAAAATTTATGTTATTGAATAGGGTAGCAGCTTGTCCCGCTCAAGACCGCAAATTCCATCCCACATTTTTATAGCTACATTCTAGCAAGATTTGTGCTCCGCCACTGAAAGTTTTCTTAGTATGGAGCGCAATTGATTTCAATGCCCAACGTCTCACGATCGAGCGGACGGGTCAAGGCCAGCCCGTGGCCAGTGCTGGTAGCACAAGGGATTTTAGCCAAACCGTCAGGGGCCTTTCTCCGGTCATCTTGAGAATTGCCCCCGTCGTTAGTGTGTCGCTATTTTTAGGTTTTGATTAGGGGGGTACATGCACTGTAGATCCTTGGTTCTATTATTCTCGGTTTTTTTATTTGGTTTACCCGCATATAGCGAATCGCCGTACGACGAACCTGACAAAACCCAAGATGTGTCCCTTGGGCTTGAACTTGTGGGCTTTAGTTGTGTGCGTGGATTCACAGGGTGGTTAGAGCCACCGAAAGATGCTGCGGGAGAGTTGGCTTGCGATGAGGAAAATTTAAGACATTTTAAGATTGTTCTTGGCCGATGTTCGGAAAAGGATCCCCTGTCTGTGGTCGCTCACTATGACTCTGATAAGGATGGCTGCGCCACGTGTAAAGATTATGTGTTGTGGAAGAAAACTTTGTTGGATTTGGCGCAGGCGGGGAAGAGAACAGGGGATGGACAAAAATTATTTCTCCAGGAATGTGATCAATCAGAGGAGGCGGGTCGAGAGCAGCGATGACATTTCAAATTTTTAGCTAAAGTTTGATCAAGGTGAGTTAGGAGACAGTTGTGGAGACGGCCGCAGGGTGGCAAAGGCCGGTTCAAACTTTCGGGAATCCTGATGGAACATTTCCCAGCCGGACTTGCGCAAGACGGTCTTATTCCAGCGGTACCGCAGCAGTATCTTAAGC
>JAKFXC010000069.1 GCA_021731625.1 Candidatus Omnitrophota bacterium | reverse complement strand
CTGGACTATATTTTAGCAAATTATTCGCCGGCTTTAATGTCCGCCAGAAATGTTGCCCAACACACGCAACAGATGTTGAGTGCCGGCGCCCTCTTAAAATTGTCTGATGCCCCCCTGATCTACACCCCCAACCATCCAATGGGCCATGAGTCCGAACAGGTGCGGATCAATCCCTGCCATTATCCCCCCCGTCAATTCATGGAACAGATCAAATGCGCCTAGTCCTCTTTACCGTCGATGACATGGAATTTGTTCCAGCATTGAATGCTTCGCTCATCAAAAAATATAAGGATGAGATCGTCGCCGTTTATGTTTCAAGATCAGTGTTTAACTTGAGGCACTTATTGAAAAAGGCGGGATTTTTCATCAAAAATTCTTATCCGTTTTGTATAAGCCTAAGCGATCTCCTCAAATATTTAAGCTGGCAGGTGGGATTAAAAATTAAAGGACGGCATGGGCACACCAATGTGGTGGATTATTTAAAAGCCCAGGGACTTAACGCGCAGTACATTGAGGAAATCAAAAGCGAAGAAACCCTCCAGTTGCTCAACGCGCATGGTGCCGACATATTCTTGTTTAGCCCCTTTGATAAGATCGCTGGCGAAGAGTTCCTTGCACTTCCCAAATTGGGAGCCTTTAATGTGCATCTGGGGAAATTGCCTGAACATCGCGGCGGCTTAAGCGCTTTTTGGGTTTTACGCTTCGGGGACAAAGAAGCGGGTGCCACCATGCACCGCGTGGTCAAGAAAATTGACGGCGGGGAAATTGTTGCTGAGGTCAGATTTGCGGTAAACACACATTCCATGCAGGCGCTGATGAAAGAAACCGTTGAGCACGCGTCACTAATGATTGTTGATGCGATTGGAACGATCGTGGCCGGCAAGGTTAAAAAAATTGCCGTGGACTCAAGGCCGGAAGGGTATTATTTATGGCCTGGGCGTCTTGATTTTAAAGAATTCTACGCCAAAAACAATAAGCTGATTTAACTTCTTTGTTCTATAAAGTACAGCGGTCTGCGGCGGGTTTCCTTTTTAAAAACCGGGACACATTGACTTATTCCGAAAAAAACACTAACAATAAGTCAATGTGTCCCGGTTTTTCTTTAATATTTTTTAACGGGTCAATTAAATAATGAATGGGAGTTTTAATTAGACGTTCAATGTACCAATGGGTTGAATCCCCCGACTCTTTAGAATAAATTCGAACATCCCATTCTTCAATATTCAGACTCTTCTTAATAATATTGGAAATTCTTAAAAACTTTTTTGTCTGATAAATCAAACTTAACCAAGAAACTAAAAGCAAAAAGCAAGCACACATCAAAATCATCCATTTAGGTGCAGAAAAAATATTTTTACCAAAATTATTCCAATGAATCACAGAATATAGAAAAAATACTCCCAGCAAGCACGTAATAATGCCAAGGATGACCATGAAATAAATACGACCTTTAATTTGAGAATGCATAGTGGTTATAGAGATACGTTACCTTTTTTAGGTCTCCCATTAGGTTTGGGCTTTAAATCTTCTACTTTCATCCCAAACTTTGCTGCTACCATTTCAAGAAAATGATCTTCTCCCAACGGTAATCCGTTCAAAGTGTGTTTTCTAATCTTATTCAATATATTTTCTATTTCAGGCTTGGTCAAAAACTCTTTCCAATCCCCCACTAACGAGGCGGCGGGACATTGAGTAAGCAACTTGTCTTCAACTCCATTAACATGATGCCGCGCACTTGACCATAAATAATCCCATGCATTTCCAACCATACCTGCCCGCACAGGATTATTTTCAACATACCACAATGTTCTTACAAGATAAATCTCGTCCATCACAAAACTAATAAATCGTCCCTGCCATAAATAACCACGCCAATCATACCTAGCATTGATCTGACAGGTAAAACGGCGATTCGTTTCTGCTACCGCTTTCGCCAATCCTTCTTGTGTCTTGGGAACTAGAATAAGATGCACATGATTATCCATTAAACAATATGCCCAGACTTGGACATTATGTTTATCGACCTGTTCTTTCAGTAGTTTCAGATAAAGAATTTTGTCACCGGGATAGAAAAAAACTTGCTGGCGACGATTTCCACGTTGTATGACATGATGCGGTCTATCAGGAACTACAATTCGATACTTTCTTGGCATACTCCCTCCTTTTTGCTGCCTCAGGGGGAGTTGGCCAGCAGTTGTTATTGGTAAAATCTGAATCTATAAAAACTCAATGTGTCCCGGTTTTTTGAAGCTGATTTAACTTCTTTGTTCTATAAAGTACAGCGGTCTGCGGCGGATTTCCTTCAAAGTATACCAAACGTATTCACCAACAATGCCGATGGCGATCAATTGCATCCCTCCCATCAAGAATACCGCACCCATCAACGAAAAATATCCTCCACTTGCCCAGTTCCAAATAAAATTGCATATTGCCAACAAAGTGATCAGCGCGCCCGTTAAAAATACCAATTGGATTGGGAAACCTGAAAAAGCCATGACCCAATCTTTGACCAACGACACGCGCTTTTTAAAATTCCATTTGGATTGCCCAGAACTGCGGGCCTTGCGTATATATTCCACGGAGGTTTGTTTAAAACCGCCCCAAACAATCAGGCCAAATACCGACGTGTGATTTTCACCGCACGCATTTAAGGCATCCACCACCCTCCGGTCCAGCAAGAAGAAATCCGCCTTCTTCATTAATTCCCGTTCCTCGATAGAGAATTTACAGACGAACCCTAAAAAATCATAAAACACTCCTGTGACAAAACGATAAGTGAAGGGTTCCAATTGCCGGTCTTTACGGCAAGCCCAGACCACCTGATGGCCTTTTTGCCATTGGAGCAACATGGACTTGAGCGCCAAAGGATCTTCTTGGCCATCAGCCGCCATGCACAACACGGCGTCGCCTTTGGCCTCTGCCAGGCCAGCTCTGACGGCAATATGGCTTCCACTGCGCCGGCTCAGTCGGATGCACCGGATCCGCGTATCTTTCAAGGAGCCAACAGATTCAAGTGTCTTGTCACTGGAGTGGTCATCCACCACAATGATCTCAAATTTGGCAACAGGATCATTGGCTGTGACGGCCGTAACCACAGAGCTAAGCATTGGGCTGATATTGTCTGATTCATTGAATGCTGGAATGACTATTGAGAGTAATTTCATGACTTTTTCAATGGCCTCGCCGGATTTCCGACCACCGTTGTATGGGGAGCAACCGATTTGACAACAACCGCACCCATACCAAGCATCGCCCCTCTGCCTATTGTGACCGACTCCTTAATTTGAACCCCTGCCCCCACATAACAGAGCTCCTCGACCATCACCGAGCCAGATATGGAAACATTCGAACCAATGATGGAATAATCTTTAATAACCGTCTCATGCGATAGGACCGCATTGGGTCTAATCAGACAGTGATTTCCAATACTAACATTGGCCGTTAACACAACGTTCGCCATTATTAAAACATTGCAACCCATTTTTACGGAAGGTGTAAACTTTACGGAAGGATGTATCAAAGAAGCATATCGATCAGCAGGTATCTTTAAGCCAGAAATAATTTTATCTCGGTTTAAATAGTTATGGGGACTACCAACCACCATCAGGATTTTGGCATCTGGATATTTGCCCAATAATTCCCTGCCGCCCAATACAGACACATTACGGTACAGCTGGCCCTTCTTAAGAGGATCGTCATCGAGGAAACCCAGCAAATTCCAGGTTGGTTTTTCCTGATTAATGGCATACACCACATCCGCAGCCTCTCGAGAATTCCCTCCATATGGAAAAATTAATAAATCGGTCATATTGGTAATAGGTATACCCTCCTTTTGGTTCACTTAAGGGGGTCGCGAATTGTTTATAATATCAAAATTGACCTGTGCGCAACATGACCAACGTGCAGGCTTCCAGGGTCTTGATTCCGTTTGATTGAGCTTGGGCGGCAAGCTTAGGATTTTCGGCGCCGGGGTTAAAAATGATCCGCCTTGGATGGCGGTCGATGATGTCCCCTGCCAAGGCATTGGAAATATCGGCTGCGACATACATCGAAATCGTATCAATGGCTTCTGGAATATCTTTAAGAGAAACAAAGACCGGTGTTCCTTCAATTGTCTTTATCCTTTGATGCACTGGATAAACCTGATGACCTTTGGCTTGAAGCAGTTTCACCGCCTGATAAGAATAACGGTCTGATTTGTCTGATGCTCCTATCACCGCTACATTAATAAAGACCTCCTTTAATCCAAGTCCAATGCAAATTTTATGGCTTTATTGACCGCATGTATTTTCTCAGCCTTCAGGGCACAAATTCTTTCTCTCAGGATAGATTTTCTAATAGTGGAAATGGTGTCCACATTGGCTACACATACTTGAGGCAAACCATCCTTCTTATCCAGCGGTATTTCAACTGGAAGATTTCGAACGGTTGTAGTTATTTGGGCAACCGTCACGGCGTTTCTTACACTGTAAGCTTCGTCACGTGAAAGCAATAAAACTGGCCTACGGCCAATGGGTTTAGGCTGTTCAGCCCACCAAATTTCCCCTCTTCTCATTTCCATCCCTCCTCTGCACATGCATCGGCAGAAAGTTCTTCCAAGGCCTTTACTTCATCCACGGATTCAGGACGATGGCGATACCCTGCCTCATACTGTGCAATCATTTTTTCTTTGTCTCGATTGTTTAGCCAAAACCGGATGGCCTCATCAATGAGAGCACTCCTTTGCGCCCCTGACTCTCTACGAATTTGTTCAATGCGTTTTAAATCCTCAACAGGCAAACTAATCGCTATTTTGGTGGATTTGATCATAGTCACTTCCTTTCCTACTAAAGTATAACATATCTCATACTAATAATGTCGCTATTTTTTGAATATCTTTTTCGGTAAGCGCACCATGCATAGGAAAAAGAACAGTATTTGCCCTGGCGGCCTCGCTGATGGGCAAATGCCATTTTTGAGAACGATACGGTTTTTGTTCATGGGCATTCATGATTCCTGGGCGGGTCACAATGCCGTGGTCTAATAAATGCTGCATGAGTTCATCCCGCTTCATCGGCGCATTCTTCAGTAAGTGGACCGGGTAACTTTGCCAATTGCACCGGGCCCAGTCGGGTTCTGTCGGCGTTTTGAGCCAAGTAATTGTGGAAAATTCCCCTCTATATGTGTCCGCTAACTGCCGGCGTTTTTTGATGATGGCAGAGATTTTCTTTAACTGTTCTATACCGATGGCCGCCTGAATATCAGTCAAACGATAATTGTACCCCACCACCGGATATGATTCATGAATGATCTTCTTGGATTGGTGGCGTTTGACGTCCGATATGTTCATACCCTGATGGCGCAATAAACGCAAACGCTGATCATACTTGGCATTTTTGGTGGTGATCATTCCCCCTTCGCCGGTCGTTAAAACCTTGCGCGGGTGAAAAGAAAAACAGGCTAAGTCTCCATGCGGTTTGCCGATTTTTTCAAAATTTCTCCCTTCACTAAGAGACATCTCACTGCCGATGGCGCAGGCGGCATCTTCGACCATTGGAATTTTGTATTTGCGGGTCACCTTGAGGATGGACGCTAAATCGCAGGGCATACCCATTTGATGCACCGCTAAAACGGCCGCCACTTTTTTGGCGCCGAAATAAAGCTGCCCCTTCATAACACAGCATTGGGTAAAAAATTTCTCCAACAAATCGGGGTTGATGTTATAGGTCAAGGGATCAATGTCGATAAATACAGGAGAGGCGCCACAATAGAGTATAGCATTGGCCGAAGCGATAAAAGAATGACTAACCGTCACCACCAGATCCCCGGGTTTGACGCCCAAGACCAAGAGTGCCAAATGCAAAGCGGTGGTGCAATTGCTCACCGCACAAGCATACGGGGCACCGGTCCATTTCTTAAAATCCTCTTCGAATTGTCGGACTTTCGGTCCTTGGGTCAACCAACCCGACAAAATGACTTCTTCAACAGCCTTGATTTCTTCTGCACCTACGGTGGGTTTTGAAAGAGAAATCATATCTTGACGGGAACATTGTCCAACCAGCGGACCAAATGGTGTAGCCCTTCTTTGAGGCTGACCTGGGCTTTAAACCCCAGCCATTTTTGGGCTTTGGAAACGTCCGCCAACCGACGCATGACCTCCACTTTTTTGCGCTCGTCGGGCAAAGGCATGTATTTTGGTTTCAAATCCGAGCCCATCACCTCAAGCAATGTCAGGCAAAGGCCTTGCAAAGAAGTTTCAACGCCGCTGGCAATGTTAAAGACCTCATTATTCTGATCAGACTTCATCATCATAATGGTGGCCCGGGCCACATCTGCCACATAAATGAAATCCATGGTTTGTTTGCCGTCGCCAAAGATGAGCGGCGGCTTACCTTCCTTAATCAAATTGTACCAACGGATCATCACCTCGGTGTATTTGCCATACGTGTCCATGCGCGGCCCGTAAATATTAAAATACCGCGCCGCGTTAAAGGCGAGGCCATGCATTTGCTGGAAAGACCGGCAGGACAGTTCATTGGCCATTTTCAAAGCACCGTACAAAGTGTAATTGTTATACGGGTGATGCAATTCATTGGTGGGAAACACGTCCGCCTGGCCATACACCGACGCGGTGGAGGCCAAAAACAGTTTTTGCACCTTGTGCTTCACACAGGACTCCAACACATTGAATGTCCCACCGCTCATGACTTCCAAAGCCTGGCGCGGCTGACTGGCGCATTGGGTAATCCGGTAGGCGGCCAAATGAAAACAAAAATCAATACCCTCAAAGAGCTTATCGATCAGCGCCAAGTCCCGAATATCGCCCTCAACCAAACGAACTTTATGGGTGTTTAGTGCCTCGGCAATATTGGCTGCACTGCCGCGGGAAAAATCATCGATGAGGACAATTTCCCGGACGCCTTCCACTAATAGCTGGTCGGCGACAAAGGAACCGACAAAACCAGCCCCGCCGGTGATCAATATCCTTTTATTTTTTAATTCCATCAGAATTTCACCAGCTTACCTTTATTTTTTAATGAATACTCTGCTTTCTCCAGCATATGCACCACTTTGAGTCCGCTGTGCCCGTCGTTAATCGGTGCTTTTCCGCTGGTCAAGCATTGAATAAAATAGCGCAATTCCTTGTTGAGGGCCTCTCCGGGTTCAATGTGGGGGGACCACATATCACCCGAACGGTAATCCACTTTTAACTTATATATGTTTTCCTTCTTATTCACATCAATGCCCTTGTCATAAATTTTGATCCGCTCATCATCTTCCAGGTCGTCCCACACCAGCATTTTCTTCTTGCCGCAAATCATGGTGGTCCTGACTTTGACCGGTGAGAGCCAATTCACGTTCACGTGCACAATCAAGTTGCGGCTGTAATACATGGTGATATATGCCAAATTTTCATGGCCTCGCCCCACATGGTCCATGCCTTGGGCGGTTAGTGCCAGCGGCTTGTTTTTGATGACATAGTTGATGATCGAGAAATCATGCGGGGCCAGATCCCAAATGACACTCACATCGTGTTGGAAAATTCCCAGACTAATCCGCGTGGAGTCGTAATAATTCAATTCCCCCAGCGTATTGTCGTCGATGATTTCCTTGATTTTCTGCACCGCCCCGGTAAACAAAAAAGTATGGTCCACCATGATGAGCAGTTTATTTTTCTGGGCGATCTTGATTAACTCTTCGGCTTCTTTAAGCGTGGCGGTAAACGGCTTCTCTATAAAAATGTGCTTGCCGTGTTCCAAGGCCATTTTGGCCAAGGCATAGTGGGTGCTGACCGGGGTGACAATGGCCACCACATCGATGTGATTGGACTTGAGGATCTTTTTATAGTCGCGGGTTAAGGGCGTATGCGGGTATAAATCGCGGGCTTTTTGCAGCGATTTGGGGTCAATGTCGCAAATGGCCCTGACTTTCGCCCCTTTTTGAGCAAACACATTGCGGACAATATTCGGGCCCCAATAACCATATCCTATGACGGCAAAATTTAGCATGGGTGTTGGCACATTCTACTGAAAATCACTTCCCCTGCCTACTTTATTTTCTTAGGCTGCAAGAAAATTCTTCCTTAAAATATAGAAAAAAATTTTCTAGTAGTTCTGAATTTTTTTACTTTCTGATACTATTAAAAACAAAAACCGAGTTGGTTGGGTCATAAGCGTTGACGGCAAAGGAAGCAAAAGCCACATCCGGATAATCTAAAAACACGGGTTCCTTTGGGTTTTCCTTAGCCAAAGCCAGCAGTTCCTGGTCTTTTGCCCGGATCATTTGGGCCGCGGGTTTTCCCCAATCATGGCGGTGGGCATTGGTCAACGAAACCACTTCTAACCCCAGGGTAACGACGACCAAAGATAAAAAGATCCTACCGATCGTGGGCATATACGCAATGGCGGTAACGATCATCACCACAATCGGCACCAATAAAAACCGGGTTTGCTGGGAGCCAAACCACCACGACAGCCAAAACAAAATGACCCACAGCGACAAAAGCGGTATTTTCTTCGACTTAAAGGAACGCGCAAGGTGAACACAGAAAGGGACAATCGCCAAAAGATAAATGAGACCAACGGGGTAATCAAACGCGTTGTTCACCCCCTTCTCCGGTACAGCGATCAACCAAAAGTGCTTTAAAAAAGCAATCCAAGAATGGCCATGGCCGTAGGCATCCTTAAGCGCCATCAGGGCATTGGCTTGATGCAAAATATCCTGCCAATAGGAAAGAGGATGGTTGACCATGGGAGACGCATGGCCTATGGCAAACGGATACAGGGGTGTTCCCGTATAATAAAATGATTTGAATACATGCGGCAGTCCAATGAGTAGCGAACTAAAAAAAAACGTCCCCCCCCATATTTTCCATTGCCGGCCATTTAATACCGGCAATTCATGGATGGTGAAATGCCTTTTGGACAGAAAAAAAACGAATAGCAGCAATGCCGCCCCCGCCAGCCCCATTTGCAAAGGAATAAAAGACTTTGACCAAACGAAAAATGCCCCCTCGATGGCGGCCCACACCCACCGTCCCCTCCAAAGGCTGTCCACACAGGCCAGGAAGCAATACAACATCACCACGTCGAGCATGGCGGTCCCCGCTTGGATGGCAATCATGTGTGTGGCCATGACTGCCAAAACAGCGGCCCAGGCATGTTTTTTACTCCCGGCGGACATGGCCATGGTTATTTGATAAGCGCACGCTAATATCCCCAAGAGAAAAATAAAAAACATCCATTTATTCGGCCATTGGGTAGCGAGGCAAAAAGGGGCCAAGGCATAGTCCAAAGGCAGAAGAAATAAATCCGGAACCGACCACGGGATATGGGCAAAGCTGTGGCGGAGCAAATGCTGGCGCGGCAGCATCAAATGGTAATTGAGGGAATCATATTCCTGGACCAAGTGCGGCGGGAGCAAGGCCGCGTACAAGGCAATGCCTAAATATGCGGCAGCTAAAATGAACCCGGCAAAAAACAAAAATCGATAAATCCAGTTCTGGACCAATATCCATTCCTTAAAAAAAATCATGCGCCTGGCCCATTCCCCCCTCTGATTAAGGATACACACCAAACCCACGCCAGCCCACAGCACCCAGGACAGCCAGGAGCAGCGTCCTTGAGGAAGCCGAACCACATAGAGCTCCAGCCAGAACACCACATATCCGATGAGCAGGGCCCACGTCGGCAAATGGGAGATTTGACCTATTTTGCTAAGTAAACGCCGAGGCGCCATAGAATGTAGACCATGGTAATAAAAATAAAATAATAATTAAGCCAATGCTTGGAAAACTTCAATCATCCTCCGTCCGTACACCTCTGGGCTGTAACTCTGCAGGTATTTGCGGCGGCCGGCCTCGCCCAGGCGGCGGCGCAAAAGGGGATCGCCGGCCAACCGCACAATGGTCTGGGCCAAGATTTGATGGTCGCTCTTAGGAAATAGGAACCCCTGCACATCGTCTTCGATGATCTCAGGGATGGCGCCTTCAATGGACGCAATGACCGGAATTTGCTCGGCCATCGCATGCAGCAGCACTAACCCAAACACATCGCGATGGGTGGGAAAAATAAAAATATCGGCCTGCCTAAACAGCGCGGTGCGGGGAGCAACGCCTTCCACATAACCGAGGACCGTCACATGAGGACGCAGGCCATGCGCCTCGATGTAGGCATCGATTTTATGTTTAAGCTCCGGAGATTCCATGGGCCCGGCAAACGTAAAATGCAGGCGCGGGTTCTTCTGCACGGCCAGCGGCACCGCGTTGAGGGCCGTCCAGATCCCCTTGGACACGCTGATAAAAGAAAAATACAGGACATCGATCGTCCCCTCTGTTTTTGAAAGGCGCTCGGCCGCCAAACCATGGGTGTCCTCGACGCAACCGGGAACAACCACCAGCCGCTGCCGCTCAAAAAACGGCGTGTAAGCTTCGCGCACCTTCGCCCCCATCACGATAATCGCGAAGGTGACTTTAAGCAGATGCCGGACCAGTTTTTTGTACAGCGGGCCGCTGCTGTTGTACAAATCCGGCAAGTACTGGCCGAAGTCATGCAATACCACCCGGCTGCCCAAGGCCGCCGCGGTGACGCAAAAAAGATAATCCTTCAAAAAAGGCATGCGGTCAAAACTCATGTTAAAGAGCACGTACCGCGGCCGCTCTCTAAACAAAATCCCCGCGAACGAAAACCAGTATTTGACCATCTTTAAGATTTTATCGACGGTCACTTGTTTATGCTTGGCATACGACCAGAATTTTAATTCCAAGAAAATGACCTCATGGGCCTGCACAAAGTCGGAGGCCATGAGCATTTTGTACATCATGCTATGCCCGAAATTCGGCGGTGGCAGGACCCCGCAGACCAATATTTTTTGTTTGTCAGGCATTCTGAAAATAATTCTTCAGCACTTGCTCTACACTGGTTTGGGCTTGCCAGCCCAATTGGGCCTTGGCCTTGGCGCACACCAAACAAGAGTTCGGCGCGTTCTCGTGTCCGCCCAAAAATCTCAATTCCGACGAGCTGTGCGTCAAACGGATGATCCGTTTGGCTAAATTTTCCAAGCTGATGGTCTGAGGACTGGCAATATTAAAAACCCCTTGGGAGCGGCCCCGCGTGAGGGGGACCATCAATGCGTCCACCAGGTCCTGGATATACACAAAAGACAACCGCGTCTGCGGCGATGCTAAGAGGTCCAGGGGCAGGTTCTGTTTGGCTTTTTGAAAAAACACCGGCAGAATGGCTTTGGGCGCCTGCCCCTCGCCCCACACACTGACCGCCCGCAAGACCACCAGCGCTTCGCCTTTAAAGTAGGTCCGGCACATGGCTTCCGCTTTCAACTTGCTTTGTTCATACCCACCCACCGGGCCCAAGGGCGATTCTTCGGTCAAAGGTGCACCGGTATTTTGATACACTTTTGACGTGGATAAAAAGACAAAGGCGCGGGTGTTGACCGCCTCCAGCACGTGGCGGGTGCCCAAGACATTGACGCGTTCGTAGAGGTCGTCATTCTGATCGCCGATGTGGGTGATGTTGTAAGCGGCCAAATGGTAGGTGATGTCAAACGCCCGGTCCAGCTGGAACGGCTGGGTGATGTCGGTCTGGTTCCGGGAAAGTCCATACACGTCATGCCCGGTTTTTTTTAAACGCGCGCACAGCGCTCTGCCCACAAAACCGTTGGCTCCCGTCACTAAAACGTTCATCGCCGCTGTTCCATCCTGCGCATAAGAACGGTGGCGTTGTACAAGGAATCAAAGGACCCGGCATCGGTCCAAGGCGATCTTAAAATGGAATAGGTCAGCTGGCCCTGCTTGACATAATGGCTTAACACATCGGTGATCTCATATTCACCGCGGGGGCTTTTCTTGAGGGCCTTGAGCAAGCCAAACACCTGGGGCACAAACATCCACAACCCGGTGTTCACATACGTTGATTTAGGGTTTTTGGGTTTTTCCACAATGTCGACGATGGCCTTACCCCTAAACGTCACCACGCCGTAATTCTGCGGGTCTGGCACTTTGGCCACCATGATTTTTGCCTGATACTGTTCTTTCTCTTTCTTAAAATCGCGCACGAACCCTGAAACATCTTCACAAACCACGTTATCGCCTAAAATCACCATGAATTCTTCATCCCGCACAAAATCTTCCGCCAATAACAAGGCCGCTCCGGTGCCGCCATTGCCTTCCTGGATTTCATAGTTAAAATGCGCCCCCCAATCTTTTCCCGAACCAAGCAATCTAAAAAAATCGCCGATGTGTTCACCCCCAGTGACGATGAGGATTTCTTTGATGCCGGCCTTGATCAACGTCTCTAAGGGATAATAAATCATGGGTTTTTTGTACACGGGCAGCAAATGTTTATTTGTCACCTTAGTCAATGGTCTAAGCCTGGTGCCTGTCCCGCCGGCGAGCAAAATTCCCCTCATGTTTTTTCTCCCCAAAAACCGGCAAAATAGCGCGCATCCATCCTCTGTTTGGCCGACTTCCACCACTTAGGATTGTCTTTATACCAGGCAATGGTCTTCGCAAGACCGGAGTCCAAATCATGGTGCTGCTGCCATCCTAATTTTTTGATTTTGGAGCAGTCCAGGCTATAGCGCAAATCATGCCCGGGGCGGTCCTGCACAAATTTGACCATCGATTCATCGCACCCCATCATTTTTAAAATCCTCCGGGTCAATTCCATATTGGTGACTTCTTGTTCTCCCCCGATATTGTAAACCTCGCCATTGCTCCCCTGCTCAATGAGCAAATCAATGGCACGGCAATGGTCTTCCACAAACAACCAATCCCGGACCTGGGTTCCTTGGCCATAAACCGGCACTGGTTGGCCCTCAAGTAAATTGGTGATAAATAAGGGGATGACTTTTTCCAAAAAAGCCCGGGGACCGTAATTATTGGAGGCCCGGGTCACAACCACCGGCAACCCATACGTGACAAAAAAACTATACGCTAGCCGGTCTCCGCCAAGTTTGGAGGCGGCATACGGATTGCGGGGCTTAAGTTCCGAGGTCTCCACAAAACTTCCATCCATGATCTGCCCATAAACCTCGTCGGTAGAAATTTGAATAAACCGCCGCACATGATGGTGACGGGCCTCCTGAAGCAAGGTGTATACTCCCCCGATGTCGGTCTTTAAAAACGATTCCGGGTCATCGATGGAATGGTCAACGGACGACTCGGCCGCGAAATTAACCACCACATCAACGCCGGCCATCAATTTCTTGACGATGGCAGGGTCACAAATGTCCCCTTTAAAAAATTTAAAATCGGGATACTGCTCCAATTCTTTGACCGTCAACGGATGCCCTGCACTAGTCATTTTATCAAGCACAATGACGGCAATGTTTTTATGGTGCTGATATAGAAAATGCACGAAATTGCTGGCGATAAATCCCGCCGCCCCGGTCACCAAATATGTTCTTTTGGATGTTGTCACGTCAACTCCCTGTGTTTACGGGCATACGCACTAATCATCCCAAATAAGGTCCAAAAGAAAATGGCATAATTGGGAAATTCCAGCGTGACCGAGAACGTGGACATGACGCACCAATAAATCAAAATACTAATCAAGAGAACCCCGCCAAAATCCCTCTTTTGAATGAACATACGGGTCAACCGGCCCATTTGATAGACCATAAAGACCAGCAAAAGAAGCCCCACAATACCGGCCCGATAAATCACATGTAGAAAAAAATTGTGGGGGGTGATCCATCCGTCGGCGTTCCACTCTCGGTATGCCCACCGTAAAATTTCAATGGACGGCGATCGCTGGGGATGCCCAAAACCGACTCCGGTGATGATCTTGTTCGGCCAAATTTCATGCCACATATCTTTCCATATGAAAAACCGGAAGAAAATGTTGTTACGAGCCTCGTCTAAATTCCGCATCTCTGGTGCATGAACCTCTTGAGGAAGCGGAGGAGGCAATACCAAAGCCAGTTTCTTTTTTAAAAATCGTTGCAGGGGTTGGTCAGTCTTCTCTTCCTGATCAACAACCAACGGCTGGGGCTGAGGTTGGGGTGCTGGCGACGTGGTGGTCTTGCCCTTCTGCTTAGCAACCAACACCGTAGGTTTAGGCTGGACAACATGCGGCTTGGCGAGCTCGGCTTCTTGAGACGGGACATCTTGGGAAAGCGGCGCGGACGAAGGGGACGGAACTGTCCGCGGAGACTCCCAGGGGTTGACGTCGCTTTGCAGACGAGATTTTACCTGAATAAAGGGCTGGAATGGGCTCGACTCTGCAATTTGTGGGGAAACTTCAGGAGCGTCCTTGGGCTGGTCGACTGTTACAAGGTCTCTAATATGCGCTTTCTTAAACTGCATATCCCGATCTTGAGATTCCCAACTATTGTCATTATAAAGCCTATACGGTAGTGACTTGGCTACATAAGAACCCCTACCGCGGTCAATGCGTTGTTCAAAGTCCTGATAGAGTTTATGGAGTCCCTGAAAATCGAACATCGAGCGCAAGGCATTACCGTCATACAGGTTCATGATGGCCACCGATACGACCGCAAGCACCAAGCCAACCACCCAAAAACGCATCTTCGAAGAGAGCTTGACGAAATAAAAAACACCGGTCACGATCAAAAATAAAAGGGCTGCGCTGATCCCAATCAGATGCGCCCTACTTGCGTAAAATATCACGACGGTGTGCGCACAAACGAGAAAAATAATGACCCATATCCATGCATTTTTACGAAAATTTTTTATGATCAGTAGCATGCCCAACACCACAAATGAATACCAAAAATATATGCTTAGAAAACTGGCCCTGACTAAAATGACCGTAACCGCTAGACCGATACCCAGGAGGATTTTGGAGGTAAAAAAACGAGAATTGTAGAAACTATAACCAAACAAAGCAAAACAGGGATAGTAAAACATGGCCGCATGGCGAAGCGCTAGAGGCCCATCAATGTAGTTCCCAATCACGGCATTGACAACCACCCATAAAAAATACAGCGCATAAGCCAAATGCCATCTTTGCCATTGCCTTGCCCACACCATTTTAATGAGCCATAAGCACAAAACCAGTAAAAACAGCCATTCACTGATAAAAATTGGGAAATTAAAAAATGGGAACTGGACATGTATTTTGGCAAACCAAGTCGCAAATATGGCGCAGCCCAGGCAGTATGTTCCGATCAAAAGCAGTCCTAAGGCATCGATGATCATTTCAAATCTCTGTTAAAAGCCCAAACATCATAATTCAAAACGCCGTTTTTTGAAGTAAAGCGGCACTTGCCTCCAGCCCCCAAAACAATGGGAACTCCGGCGGCAAAATCCCAAAGCTGAACCCCCCGTTCCAGGTAAGCATCCCCCCGCCCGCAGGCCACATACGCCAGCGACAAGGCCGCGGAACCGATCCAGCGCAATTTGCGAAACGTCCGCATTTGCTCAAACATTTCTGTCAAGTTTTCCGGCGATAAATCCATCTCCGCAGGAAAACCGGAAAATAAAATTGCCTTAGACCGCGATCGAACCCTGCTGGTGCAAATCGTCTGTTCATTGAGCCAGGCTGCTTTACCGGCGATGCCGGAAAACAATTCTTGGCGGTTAAAATCATAAATGACTCCAAGCACAGGTTGAGACCCCTGCCATAGCCCGATCGAAACACAAGAGATGGGAATACGACGGGCGAAATTTAAAGTCCCGTCCAGGGGGTCCACCACCCAGGTCAATTTTTTAGTGATCCCTTGAAATTTTTTTTCTTCAGCAATGATCGGTAAACCGGTTTCCCGCCCTAAAAATTTCAAAATGATTTTTTGTGACTGTTTGTCCGCTTGGATTTTGATGTCATGGGCGGATTCAAAATCCACCCTCCGGCTGACCTGGCGGCTTTGCGCTAAAAAATGCCCCGCCTGCACAGCGGCCTGGGAGGCGATTTTTAATAAATTGGATTGCTGATTAGGGTGCATGGCCTTTGAGCTGGGCGAAGCCAGCGATCACATGCTGGGCGGCCTGCATTTCCATCTCCTGCCTGCACTCCCGCGTGTAAGAAGCTGCGTGCGGAGTCAAAATCACTTGGGGAAATTCACGCAATGGGCCTTCATAGGGTTCTTGGTTAAACACATCGCACCATGCCCCTGCCACTTTTTTGGTCCGTAACGCTTGGACCAAAGCCGCTTCATTGATGACTTCTCCCCGGGACGCGTTAAGAACATAAACCCCATCGTTCATGAGTGAAAATTCATGGGGACCGATGATCTGCTCCTGCCCGTCGGCATGCACGGTTATGATGTCGGCCATTGCCAAAGCCTGGGGCAAAGATAAAATTCCGGTCTCCCCCTTAGGCCTCGGGTCTACAACCACCACCTTGGCTTGAAATGCTTTAAGCAGCTCCCCCACTTTTCGGCCAATGCGTCCGTAGCCAATGATGGCCACGGTCTTGCCGTGCAGTTGGTCCCCCACCCTTTTTTGCCATTTGCCGGCATGAAGATCGAAATTCATTTGCGGCACCATCCTCAAGAGCGACAACATGGCGCCGAGGGTCAGTTCAGCAACGGCGGTGACCGGTGCTTCCGGGGTCGAATACACAAGAATGTTCAACCGCCGGGCCGTCGCCAAATCCACATTGGATAAACCTGCCCCACATCGGGCAATCACTTTGAATCCGGAATTGTTAAGCACTTCCTCATCCAAGGTTTCCAGCCCGGCAATCAGGCCATCAAAACCTGGAAACAAGTTCAGGGACTCGGCTTTGGTTAATTTTCTTTTAAAAGGATTAAGGAAAATTTCGAATCCGGCATTTGCTAAAGCGTTTACCGGGGCAGGGTCAACTTCACCGAAACTGGAGGTCGAGATGAAAACTTTTTTTTTACCCATTGGACTTTTGATGGAATCTTTTAAGCATTAAGTAAGAGGTGATCATGTGGTCGAGCACCAAATGCGCATCTTCCACAGGGCCATATTCCCCTTTCGCAGTGCGCACGCAGACCACCAAATCACAGATCTTAGCCAAATGCCCGCCGTCAAAGCCCACCAAACCAACGGTCGTTCCTTTGCGTTGTTTCGCCATTTCCACGGCCTTGATGACATTGGGACTGTTGCCGCTGGCGGAAATCACCACCAGCACGTCCCCGGCCCGAAAATGATTGGCCATTTGCAGGGCAAAAACATCTGAATAATCATAATCATTGCTGATTGCGGTCATGGCGGCTGCGTGATCATTTAAACTTAAAGTGCGGAACGGCTTCCCGCCGGATTTGCGGTAAATTTCGGCGACATCTTGGGCAAAATGAGAGGCGGTGGCAGCGCTGCCCCCATTGCCGGCAAAAAAGATGGTTTGGCCTTGTTGACTCGCCTGTTCAAAACATTGGGCAATCGATAAGATCGCCTCAAAGTCCAAACTTTTGAGCAACTCACCCAAATGCTGGCCATAAGTTTTAAAAAAATCGGTCTCTTGGTTCTTATTTTTATAAATTTTATCTAAAGTTTGCATTTACCCTCGTTTAGGCAGCCGTTTGCCGATGAATTGAAAAAATTGTGACGGATAATTGACCTTCCGATACCAAAACATGGCCTGCCGGACATAATAACGGAGTAAAAACGGACAGGTGCGCATATAAATGGGTTCATACTCCTTCAAAGGATAATCTAAAATAGTGATATTATTTGTATATGTAGGGTACGCGTCGTAGCGATTAACGGTAAATAAAAACCGCGCTTGCGTGAATACCCCGGATTGGACATAGGTAAAAAACCAATCCCGGCTCATTTCTGAAAGCGAAATAAAATTGGTCACCACATCCACGCTTCCCGCGGCAATTTTTGAGTAAAGGGATGTTGGCACCAGCACAAAATCATACTGTTGAATCCAAGCTTTGTCAACCCGCGCGGCCTCTCCCACCTCTTTAAACCCGGCAATCTTGGCCTTGGGAAAAAGCTTCATTAAATAGTAGTGGGCCAAGATCAATTGGCCGGAGAGGTCGACTAAAATTTGATGACTTTTGGGGTATTCCTGCTTGACCAGGCTGGAAAAAATTCCGTAACTGCTGCCGATATCCATCAATATAGGCGATTTAGGCAGCTGCTTGTCAAGATGGCGTTTAAGCATCCCTAAAAGATAAATATGGCGGATATAGCGATTTGTAAAGGTATACCCATGATGGTGAATCTGCAGCGGCCGGCCAATATCGGGATTTGGGTAACTGCGCAACAAAGGCAAAAACCCTTCCTGCTCAACAGTTTCGTAAGTGTCCAATGCTTCCCTGATACCGCCGCGCTGGGTGCCTAAAAATAAATTTATAAATCTCTTAAAACTATAATAGGCATTGGAATGGGAATAATAGCCCTTCAGCAAGACACAGGGACGATCGGTGACAAACAGCTGTTTCCCCCGGAAATAGGCCAATTGCTCGGGCTTGGCATTCAAATCCGGGTCGATGAGTCTTTCCATCCCTTTTAGAAAACGGCCTTCCCAATCGCCAAAATCTTTGCGCTCCAGGCTTTTTTCATAAGCGCTCAAAGATTTAAGGGAAGCATTGATGCTGGCGTATATACCTTGATCGTCCATGTTCAGTTTTTAGGCCCTCACCCAAATTTCATTTCTGGTGTCCGGCCTCGACCACTTCAAAATAAACCCGGCACTTTTTAGTGTATTGGAACAAAATTGCGCTTTCGAATGCTCCATGGGCATTTCCAAGGTCAAACTGCGCAGGGCGGGATGGGACAAAGTTTTTAAAGCCCCTTTGAGGACTTTATCTTCGTTGCCGTCCGTATCGATCTTGACCGCATGGGGGGTGACCCCCAAGTGTGCGACCAAGGCATCCAGGGTGGCGGTGCTGATCCCCTCCTGCCAAATGACCGGGTAACCCTCATCGGTCATCTTTAATGGGCCGCGGTGTTCGGTATGCGCGGCCGCCCCTGCGCTCACGTCCTGCAAATTCAAAAAACTCAACCCCACATTGTCACTCAGGGCAACGGAAACAATGGTCGAGCGGGAACTCAAATGGTTGGCCAAAATATTGTCTTTTAAAAGCCCCAAATTCGAATGTTCCGGCTCAAAACAATACACTTTTGCATTGGGATAACGACACGCGCAATAGACTGAAAAAACCCCCACATTGGCCCCGATATCAAAAAACACGTCGCCGTCTTTGACATAATCATTGATGTACTGGCGCACTTCCTGCTCTTTGCGGGCGAATAAAAACCAGCGAAAATGGGTGATGGGGTTCATGCAGGAAAGCGAAAAGCGGACGCCGTCGCAGGTGATGTTCCGGCGGGGAACAAGCAGAGAAGACATTTTCCATCCTAAGACAATAAAAGGATATTGCCAATTGCCGTGGGAGGAACGCAAAAAACTCCCCACCCGGGTGCGCAATAAGCCCTGGACCATGGGATTCTGTTTTAATCGATGGTTCATTTCAGGTCCTGCTCGATGGTTTTTGTATCAATGGGAGCAAAAATGCCACCCACAAATTCTTTTTGTTGCCGCCAAATTTCTTCCAATTCTTGAGTGCCTTTGGATTTTAGATCCTCCAGTCGCTGGGCAAAAATTTTGGCCGTGGCACAACTGAGCATGGCGTCCAGGCGATCGAAACACGGATTGATGGCGAAAAAATCATCCAACGCTAAATGCACGGCAATTTTCCCCTGATGGACGGCCGCGAGTCCGGCGCTGGTGGCATTAAACACCACAACATCGCATTGCTGCAGACCGCCGGAAAAATCGCCGTCCGCCTCCCTCACCTGAGGGAATGGCGCCATGATGGCCTTAAAACTTTCTTGAAACGTCTTGGCCGGCACACTTTGATACCGGCGCACCAAGAAAGAAACCCCCCGGCACAATTTTGGCTCTGCGTGCAGCCATGACGCAAAAACATTCAATTCATTCGGGTGACTTAACAAGACAAAGACCTGGGGCTCTGCCGCCAAAATCTTTTGAGAACATTTTGCCTGGGCCCCTTTGGCAGTCCCCCACACGTGCACGCTGCCTTTGGGTTTTCCCGCCCACTGTTCAAAATAATCGACATAAGCTTTGCCGCAAACCCCATAGAACGATGGACGCAATGCCGCTGGTTTTAAATCATCTTTCATGCCCACGGCCAAATGGTGCTGGGGATGCGGTGCATAGCCAATCGTCCGCACGGGGTGGCTACAAGCGTTTAAGACCGCCCGTTCATACCCCTTTTCTTCATAAGGGTATACAATTGTATCAAATTGTTTTTTATCGGCAAATCTTTTCAACACCTGATAAACGCAGGCCTCCTTTAACACAATGGCCTTAGAAAAGTTGGCAAATAAGAATTCTCTCCAGAACTTTTTTGATGAGAGTCCGGCAATATCACACGCCGGACCCCGCATGGCTTTTTGCAGCAGCGCAAAGTAAAAACCAATGTTCTGCCATTTGGCCCGTATAACATCCCCCATACGGACATGATCGAGGACATAAAGCCCTTGGCCATCTTTTTCCGGCAGCGGATTTTGACCCTTAAAGACCAATTGATCGATGCAAGCGAAGCTGATTTGGCCCCGGTGCGCTAAACCGTCAAAAAGGCCTTGGAAAAAATAATCCCGGGCTTGGGGTAAAGATTGGTCCGGGCTAAAGCGCTCAAAAAGCACCCAGCAGCGCTGCAACATCACCTTTTTTGGTCTGAAAGATTTTGTGAATAAACACCACAGCTGTTCGACAAATTTGACATTAAAAATGATTTCCTGGCGCCACCACTTGATGCAACGGCGAGGCCAGGTGTCCACCCAAGTTGTGCTTTTGATGCGCACCAAGGGGTCAAAATCCCTTAAATACATCCCTACTTCTGCAGGCGCAGCGATTAAGGAAATTTGATTGTACCCAGGATTTTCTTTGGCCCATTGAAGGATTGCCCGCGCAAAAAAAAAGGGCTTGAGCCCGGGTTCAAAACCCCACGGCCTGGCATCCAGGCGAGAAAAGGCAGAAAACCACCACACGCTTTGCGAAGAAAATGAGGCGCTGAGTGATTTATGCGACTGGGCCAGATCATCGAGCCAGGCTTTGCTGTGGCGCTGGACAATGCCCCGGATGTCTATATAGTGCGGACGCCCAACTAAATCTTCACGATACCCATACACGGCAAAAGGCCCGGCCCCTGCCTGTGCGGGTGTTGCCACAAAGCAAACCCTCATCGGACCACCACATTGCCGAACACTTTTTGATATAAAGGGTCTTTGCGGATGATGCCCTCGGCATAGGCCAAATCGGCCGGGGTATCGACGCTGATGCTGTCATGGGACAAAAAACCTTGGATGGGGAATCCCCGCTCTAAAATGCGCATCATATCCACCGCTTCAATTTCTTCCAGAGGGGTCTGTGCCCATGAACTAAATTGCAGCAAAAAATCTTTTTTGAATAAATAAATCCCGATTTGTTTAAAGGCGCCGTGAAATTTTTCTTTGGTTTGGGTCGGGATGGGCAAACGGGAAAAATAAAGCACCCTATGCTTTTGGTCCATCACTGTTTTGACCACGTCTTTGCTGGTGAAAATGTCCCAGTCGGTAATTTTAGAGACTAAATTCACGCAGGAGAGTTGCGGGTCCTTAATCATAAAGGCGATTGCGTCATCCAAAGACGCGGGATCAACCAAAGGCTCGTCGCCCTGGACATTGATAATGATGTCCGCCTGCACGCTTTTGGCAGCCTCGGCGACGCGGTCGGTGCCGCGCACATGCGTGGGTGAAGTCATAATGACGGAAGCACCGAAACTTATGCAGACCCGCTTGATTTCCTCGTCGCAGGTGGCGATCACGATCTGGGTGACGTATTTGCTGGTCTTAAGCCGGCGAAAGACATGTTCGAGCATAGTATGCCCAAAGATCTTAGCGATTGGTTTGCCGGGAAATCGGGTTGAGCCCATCCGGGCCGGGACAATGCAGGCAATATTCATAAACCTCCATGTTAATGTCTAAATTCGCTTTTCGCTCCCGAGTCGATTTTACACAGAATGAAATTAGCAGGTGTCGGCAACGGTCTTATTTTTTTCGGTGACCCAACAACTCGTTCCGAAGCTCTCTAGATCTTCGGAACTCAAACACGTTGGGTCATTTTGGCCTGATGGCCAAAATACCCTCAAAAAATAAGCTGCGTTGCCTAAAATCGACAGGTCGCTTAAATCAAATTTAGACATTAACTAAGCTATACAACATACATGCTGATTTATATGTAATCCACCTGAAAATATTTCCAGTTGCGCTGTGGGTACGGTACTTTTCGGAGCTTCCCAAGAATATTCGTTTCCCAACGTTTGGTGAATCCTTCCTTCAAGATCAATGGCTTTAGGGAATCGCTCGCGGAACACTGAATCCGCACTTCGGCCAATTTTCGCTTGGTGGCTACATCTTCAATTGCCGCAAAGAGGTCCTGGAGCAATTGTTTTTCCAATAGACAAATGAGCTCTAAAATATCCAGGCGTTTGATCCCGTCCCGAAGACTGGTTTCACCCACAAAGGCATATGCTTTCCAATCCCCCCTATCCTCGATGGATATCAAAGAGTATTTATAAAAATCTTTATAATAATGGGACTCATACACATTCTTCCAAAAGGATGCTGTCCGTCCAGGATATCCCCCATCCCAGGCGCTGGCCAACGCCACCGCATTTGATAATTTGATCATCTGTTCGCCGAAGCCGGCAACTTGCTCCTTGGTGTCATACACGCGGTGATTACTTTTGGCCTTTGCTGGCTCCACCGATTTCTTAAATGATTCAATCAAACACATCGGGCGGTAGCCCGTTTTCATGTACCACTGATACGCTCGAGATTCCTCATCCTGACGGTACGCCAACACCCCCTGAGTATCTGGAAAAAATTCCGTGATTTTGTCGTCCATGGCCTTGCCAATGCCGAGGGAACGGTACGCTTCGTCCACGTGCGCCCCACTGACCCACAGCACTTTGAGATTAAGACTGGAGGAGAATTTAAATGACCGTGGTTCAAACGGGATCATGCCAATTAATTTTTCTTGATCAAAAGCCAAGACCGCGGTCATGTGGTTGCCGTTCCAGGTTGCTTCGCTGCGGGGCGTGGAATCAGAGCGTTTGGAAAGTTCTAAGACTTGCGGCAAAAACTTTGATTCATAGGGAAGAATGTGCATAGCCGGTACGTTTCGAAAACCAGGGACGGAAGGCCTCCATAAAGGTGCGCATGGCGGTCTCTGGCCCTATACTGATGCGGATGCAGGATTCAAAAGGCGGTTCGAAGGAACCGCGGATATAGATTTTCTTCTCCCTCAAAGACGCCACCGCGTCTTTGGAATCCTGCGGCGTCTTTAAAAAAATCAAAATGCCATTGGTAAAATTTCCGCCGTGCCAGCGCAAATCCATGCGGGTCAGTTCTTGCTGGATATAACCGGCCCCTGCCTTGACTTCCGCAATGTGATGGCGCATCACCTGTGGATGTTCCAGCAAATACTCACCGACCTTCAAAGAAAATGTATTAGATTCGACGATGGAACGGGTCTTGGAAAAATAGGCGATGTTTTGTTTTTGACTGACCATAAACCCTAAACGCAGGCCCGCCCCACCGAATGCCTTGGAAAAAGTGCGCATCACGATCAAATTGTCAAACTCATCCACCCAATCCAAGACCGTTTCGGCGCCAAAATAATGATACGCTTCATCAATGATGACCGCGATGCCCCGGCTTTGGCAAAATTCTAAAATGGGCCTGAGTTCTTTCCTGGTCAAAGCCGTTTCAATCGGTAAATTGGGGTTGGCGATGGCAACAATGGCAGTTTTCTCATCGATATTCTTATACAAAGATTCGACATCGGGCTTTAGTTTAGTATTGGCCACAAACTTGCGATAATCCAGCTGGAAAAATTCCGCATAAACCTTATACATGGGATAGGTGGGGTCCAAAACCACAATGTTCTCGCCGGGATTGGTCAACGTTTCGTAAATAAAACGCAAACCCTCGGTGATGCCGCCTGTGACATAAATCTTGGCTTGATCAATATTCAAGAATGAGGCGATCTTAGAATACAATGAACCAGCTTCAGGGGAAGCGCTAATCATGTGCGGCGGAAATGATTTTAAAATATCAGCGAAGACTTCCGGAGGAAGGTGAGACACCCGTTCATTGCGGTCCAGACATAAGCCATGGTCCAAATCCCGACCCAATGACGTCTGATAACGCACCATGCCTTCAATGTGTTTCTTGAATCGGGCCTTCACGAAACAGGTCTTTCCCTTTTTTCAAAATGGGCGGCATATTCCGGCATGAGCGGCGTCACCGGTTCATTTTGATTGTACATGCAATTGTTGCAGATCAGGCCTTTGAGGTCTTTGCACAAATGGCGGCGGCGGAAATTCCTGTACGTCTCATTGCTCCAAATTTCCTTTAGGGTCGATAGCCGCAGGTCTCCCACGATCAAGTCTTTGGAGTAATCCAACACGCAGGCCGACACATGCCCTTCCGGGGTAATGGTAAATCCTTTAAACGGTTGAAAACAAATTTCCACCTTGCCGCGGGCCCGCGGACTGCCAGCCTCGATATACCCTAAAGAGTTATTTTCGTACAAATTCCCGCATTGGTTATTCAAAGGATGCGGGTCCCATTCATCGATATGGTCAATGACAATGCTCTTTAAGATCTCCACTTCTTCCTTGGTTTTCTGTGTATAAACCATGGTGACATAAATGCGGTAATCCAATCCTGAAATTTTGCGGTAACTGGAAATCCATTTTAAATTTTCGATGACTTTATCGAAATCGTCTTTGCCCTGGATGATTTTATACGTCTCACGTCGTCCGGCGCTAATCGAAAATTTAATGCTGTCCAGGCCGGCATCCAACACTTCTTTGGCCCTCTCGGGCGTGGCCAAAGCCCCGTTGGAGGTCAAAAATAAATATTCAAAACCGATTTTTTTGGCCAAACGCACATATTGGGGCAAATTTTTCACCAGAAAAGACTCACCCGTCGCATAAAGACCTAAATCGCGCACCCCGCAATCATAGGCTTCCTGCAAGACCCGCTGCACCATTTCCGGGTCCATGGTCTTTTTGTTCTTAATCAAGGGGTTGGAACAAAAAACGCAGGCATGGTTGCAAAAAGAAGTCAAATCCAGAAAAATTTCCCTCGGGAATGGAGGCACTTCCTCAAATACCGCCTGCATGCTTTTTCGTTTGCGGTCCTTAATTGTTTCCGGCATATCTCTCCTTAATTGCTTAACGTTTCTTAGCCACGATACGGACGTGCGAGCTTAGACGGTTTTCCTGCAAAAATTCCTGCAAGGCATTGACTGTTTTTGCCGGGCGTTTACCAAACACATACTTCCAAAATGGGTCCACCTCCGGCACCTCGGTTTTTTCCATGACATTTTTGACAATCTCCACATCCAAACGGCCCGGGGTGCTCAGTTCAAGGACTTCAAATCCCGCCTCTTCCAACCGGGCAACAATCGCTTCCAGCGACAGCAGGTTCATGCGGTTGATCGGGTTTAAATTGGGGGCGCGGTCTTTTAAAACCTGATACTCAAAACCCGACGAGGTCGCCGTGGTCAACAAAAACAATCCCCCCGGTTTACAATAGGCGAATGCCGCGTGGATAAAACCCTTTGGGTCCACCACCCGTTCCAAACTTTCAAAAGAAGTCAACATGTCCACTTGCCCGCGGTACGAAGACGCCCCCCCTTCTTGGACATAAAAATCTTTGGACAATAAATTGTCCTGCTCAAATAGCTGAGGTTCCAGTAACTTGATCTTGCCGAACACCTTTTGGGCCTGAATATGTTTGATTAAGAACGAATACTTGGTCTGAAAATCCACCAAAAGCGGATTGGACCCTAAATATTCATCGGCCAATTCTATCATCCAGGCCACCCGAGGCCCATAAATATAATAAAGTTTCGCATCGCTTAAATTCGCCATTTCCTGGCGCCAATAGCGGCAGGCTGTGGAATTCTTATAAAATTCAATCAAGGCCTCCTGAGGGGGCCGGGCAGAAACAAAATACGTGCCGCAGGACATACACAATTTATAAGTCATGCCCATGACCTTAGCAAAAATTTCCGCCTGGCCCCTGCCACAGCCAGGGCATTGGACCTCCGCAAGGCCGCCGGAGGTTTTGAGCAGGCGCTTAATATCTTCCTCTAATAATACAGTGTATTCCTTATAAATTTCATCATTGACCACCCCGGGAATGGAAATATCATTGGGGATAACTACGGTCTTCATGAACGCTCCATTTGGGTGATGCGGGGCTCCGGGCAAGCATCCGCCGCGTAAATCTGCTCGATTAAACACATGGTCTGATGCGCTTCCATCGAAGACCCCACTCGGACCGGAGTGTTGTGCACAATGCAATCCACAAATTCCTGCAGTTCCAGCGACCAAGAATGGTCCTCATCGTAATAACTAATGCTCTCTTCAGGGTTCGGCAAAGGATAGCCTTGCTCATCATAAAGGCAGCGGGCGATCTTCAAAGTCTCGACCCCGTAATTCTTCGTCGAAGAGAGTATCCCGGAAATCGTAATATAACCCTTTTGCAAATAAATTTCCAATAAAAACATATACCGCCATTGGGTGGCCGACGAGTGCAGCATACCCACCTGGCCGCGGGAGTTGCGCAGCAGGACAAAAGCATTGTCCTCTACCCCCACCGGCCAATAATGCTCCCCGATAAACGATTTGACGTCATCGAATTCTCCGCAGAACAGGCGGAACAAATCGACCATGTGTATGCCCTGGTCGATGAGTATGCCTCCGCCGGACACCTCGCGCTGGTTGCGCCAGTTTTTATCATATTGGCTGCCGCCACCTTTGCCGTAAACCCCCCGCAGCCACAACACCTTTCCCAAACGCTGTTTGTCCACGATGGCTTTGGCATCCAGCACAGCTTGATGGTAACGGTGGTTAAACCCAAATTTTAATTTAACACCCAGATGAGAGGCCTCCACCTCCCGCATACGCTCCACATCTTCTTTGCAACGTCCCGGGGGCTTTTCACAAAACACATGCACCCCTTGTTCGATAAAAAAGCACACGGCATCCACCACAAATTTATTAGGAACACAGACAAACACCATGTCCGGGGCATAGTCCATAAGTTTACGAAAATCCTCGACCACGGGGAGGCCGTCCACCTGGCCCTTAAATTGCGGGTCGCACACCGCCACAACCTGCAATTGCGGAAATTGCCCGGCGCCGGAGGCCCGGATTTTCCCCATTTTTCCGTAACCGACCACGGCAACTTTATAAATTTTTCCCGGTTGAGCGTTTTTCATTTTTTAGCGCGCACGGCCTTAAGTCCCTTTGTGCAGGTTTCATGGATAAACAAAAAGTCTACCCCATAGGCCACAAAGCTATACCCTTGTTGGATCCGTTCGGCCAATAATTTTTCGTCGGAAGAAACAACATGAACTCCCGGAGGTACACCTTTGGCCGCAGCGGCTTTCTGGACTTTGGCCATGGCTTTAACCACCGCTGGGTCCTTAAACTCCCCTGGTTTTCCCAACGAACCGGAAAGGTCATAAGGGCCGATGATGATGGCATCAATGCCTTCGACATCGAGGATCCCGTCGATATTATCCACGGCCTTGATGTGCTCAATCTGCACCACCACCACCGCGTATTTTTTTGCCCATGGCACATACTGTTCAAAATCGCGGCCATACCCCTGGGCCCTGGCCAAACCCACCCCCCGATTGCCGACGGGAGGATAGCGCACGCTGGCCACCGCGTTTTTTGCCTCTTCCGCTGAATTGACCATGGGCACAATCACCCCATGGGCCCCTGCATCCATGGCCCGCTTGATCAATACCGCATCATTGGCAGCCACCCTCACCAAAACCGGCACTCCGCATAAATCAATCGTCCGAATCAGTTCCTGGCATTCACTGACACTAAGCGGTGAATGCTCCATGTCGATGGCCAGCCAATCGAACCCGCTTTTGGCCATGAGCTCTGCCACCGTCGGATGGCCAATGGTGATCCAGGAACCTATGGCCAATTCCTTTTTGCGTAATTTTTCTTTCAAAGCATGGTTCATGCCTCACCCCGGCGTAAAGCCATAAACGACGTTATTAAAGAAAATTTCAGCCCCAAACAAATGTACAAAACAATGATCGCCGTCTTGATGATCAAGCTTTCCACGGCCGGCACCGGGCTATGCGCTAAAATCCAGGCGATGGTATTGGCCATAAAAAACACCAAAAATATAACAGTAATCTTCCCCCGTGGCCACTGAATTCCATAGTAGTGCTGGGCGATCATAAAAACCAAACCCGTGGACAAAATGCCCGTACCCAGAGTGGCCAGCGCCGCCCCATTACTTCCCCACCACTTGATAAAAAAAAGGTTTAGGCCGATGTTGGTAAAATAGGTTCCCAACATGAGGGCTGAGGTGATGTAGGTTTTTTTTAAATAAATCAATTGATAGCTGGCTATTTTAGCAAAAAACAACACCACGTAGTACGCCGAAAAGATAATCACAATATCGGTGACATCGACATAACTTTTGGAAAGCAGAAAATTGATCACCTCTTTAGAAAACATGGTCAGTAAAAGCGCAAAACCCGTGGCCACGTAAAAAAAGGGGGTCAAATATTCCCCTAATTCCTTTTGCCCCCGTTGGGGGTCATCAAACATTTGCTTGTACGCGTGCGGCTGGAACACATTCTCCAGCGCATTTTGAAACGCAAACACCAAATAACCGATCTTTTGCCCAATGCTATAGACC
>JAKFXC010000067.1 GCA_021731625.1 Candidatus Omnitrophota bacterium | reverse complement strand
CTTTTTGTTTCCCGGCCTCCCCCACCAAGCGGTTCTGTTCGAACTTGACGGTTTGCACCCGGCCCTTGCCGATGATTTCAATGGGACTGCGGGTAAAATGCAGCACAAATTTGCGCTTACGATTATTGGGGGTGAGCGTCAAAAAATGCTGCAGGATTTCATAATTTTTCTTGCGGCCAGCATTGGCCACGTCTTCCAATTCTGCTTTACTGGGCTCATTGAGCTGCAGGTCTATAGGGTCAATGACAGGATAACAATCCGCCAACTCCCCCATTTCTTTAATTTCATGTGACGTAAAAGAAGCCTGCGCCGGACCACGGCGGCCATACACATGCACTTCCTTGATCTTGCTTTCCGCCAAAACTTCCAGCGCGTGCTGATTAATGTCGGTGCCTTTCAGCTCATCCGCGGTCTTGCACAAAATCCGCGACACATCCATGGCCACGTTGCCCTGCCCCACAATGACCGCCACTTCATGCGAGAAGTCAAAATGATGGTCCTGAAAATCCGGGTGGCCATTATACCAGGCCACAAATTCGGTGGCGGTGTAGCTGCCCACCAGGTCTTCTCCGCTAATACCAAGTTTGCGGTCGGCCTCGGCCCCAATCGTAAAGATGATGGCGTCATAAAATTTCTGCAACTCAAACACAGTGATGTTTTTGCCCACCGTCACATTGCCGAAAAACAAAAAATTGGGATTCTCTGCGGTCTTTTCAAATATTTTAGTGACATTTTTGATTTTGGGATGGTCCGGGGCCACGCCATATCTCACCAGGCCATAAGGTACCGGCAATTTCTCAAACATGTCCACTTTAACGTTCATTTTCTGAGAAAGAAGTTCAGCAGCTGAATAAAACCCTGTTGGGCCGCTGCCCACGATGGCCACTCGTAAAGCCCGTTGTGGAGTTCCTAAAGAAGACATTGATGTCCTTTCTTACTTTTTAAATTCCGTTGCCAGGATCAAATGCTTGATGCCGATGCGGGAGGCAATGTCGATCACCCCTACCACAAAATCGTACTTCACCCCCCGGTCACCGTTGATGATGATGGCCGGGTCTTTATAGGTCTTGGCCAAGTTGCGCATTTTAAATTCAAAAATGTCTTTGTCTCGCTTTAAATTGTATTTTTGGTTTTCCATGAACACTTCACCGGCTGCGGAGATCGTCACATTGATGTCTTTGGTCTCCACAGGCTGCTGGTTGCTAGAAACTTGCGGCAAGGCGATTTTAATGCTGGAGCGGTAAATAAGCGGCGTGGTGACCATGAAAATGATGAGCAAAACCAAGATGACGTCAGTTAAGGGCGCGATGTTGATTTCGGCAATCAGTTTGGAGCGTCGTTCCCGTCTCATTTTTTCTTGGCAAAGATAAGGTCGATTAATTCCGAGGCGATGAGTTCCATGTCGACAACAAAATTGTCCACCATGCGCATAAAATAGTTGTAGCTGACCACCGCCGGAATGGCCACAATCAAGCCGGTGGCGGTGCACACCAGGGCCTCAGCAATGCCGGTGGTGATGACATCCATACCGCCGGAACCTGCCTTGCCGATGTCGCTAAAGGCCCGCATGATGCCAAGCACGGTGCCGAACAAGCCGACATACACGCCGGTGCCACCGATGGTGGCCAGGATGCTGGTGAAGCGCTCCAGCTTGACGGCCTCCACCCGGACTTCACGCTCCATAGCGTTGGCAATCATTCGTTCCTCATGGCCATGCATGCGCAAGCCAGCCAAGGCCACTTTGGCCCCCGGGGTGTCGATGTGCTCGCAAATATTGACCGCGTTTTGAACATGGTTGGCACTGTAGTCCTTACGAATTTTATCTATCAACACCTGCCGGGGAATGCGGGAACGGCGGAAATAATAAATCGACCGTTCGATAATGACCGCAAAGGAAAGGATGGAACAGAAGACCAGGACATACATGGTGAATCCGCCAACCTGGATAATTTCGAAAAAGTTTTTGTCTTTAAACATAGGTGCACACCTGAAGGTTATAACGTTGGGCGTTAATTTGCATGATTCTAGCCCAATTGATTGTTGAAAACAAGGCCAATCTATTTTATTCATCTGTCGCTTGACTTCCGAGGAGGTTTTATTTACTATTGGGGGCAGGTATGATTATTGGCATTCCTAAAGAAACCCATCCTGAAGAAAAACGAATTCCCTTCCTGCCTTCATCTGTGGAACGCTTAAGCAAGAAAGGCGCCCAGATCCTCGTGGAAGCTGGTTTAGGCAAGACCTTAGGTATCCCCGATGCCGATTATCAAGAGGCAGGGGCCTCGATTGACGGCCGGCAGAGCGTGCTTGGCAAAGCGGACTTGGTCCTGCGCTTGCGCAAACCGCCGGCGGAGGAAGTTGCCCTGCTTAAAAAAGGGGCCATTCATATCAGCTTTCTGGACCCGTTTAATGAAAAAGCCTTGGTTGAAGCTTTGGCCAAAGCCGGCATCAGCGCTATTTCAATGGAAATGATCCCACGCACCACCCGGGCCCAAAAAATGGATGCGTTGAGTTCACAGGCTAATTTGGCGGGCTATGTGAGCGTAGTGTTGGCGGCCGACCGATTGCCCAAAATTTTCCCCATGCTAATGACCCCAGCGGGCACCATCTCCCCTGCCCGGGTGTTTATCATTGGCGCTGGTGTGGCTGGCTTGCAGGCCATTGCAACTGCCAAACGTCTGGGCGCCCGGGTCGAGGCCTTTGACACTCGGCCGGTGGTCAAGGAACAAGTGCAGTCCTTGGGTGCTAAGTTTGTTGAAATCGATTTGGGTGACACCGGTCAAACGGAAGGCGGCTATGCTAAGCAACTCACCCCCGAACAATTGGAAAAACAACGCCAGGGCATGGCCAAGGTGTGCTCCCAGTCGGACATTGTGATCACCACTGCTCAGCTATTTGGCCGTCGGGCGCCGGTGGTGTTGACCAAAGACATGGTGGCAGAGATGCAGCCCGGGACTATTGTTGTCGACATGGCGGTAGAATCCGGCGGCAATGTGGAGGGATCCAAGGTCAACGAAGAGGTGGTGACGGTTAATAGCGTGCGCATCATTGGCTTGGCCAATTTGCCCGGCCGCGTGGCGGCGCATGCGTCGCAAGTTTATTCCGCGAACCTGCACAACTTACTCGAGGAATATTGGGATAAAGACAGCAAAATGTTCAATTTGAGTTTGGAAGATGAGATCATCAAAGGTTGCTTGGTCACCCACGGCGGAAAAATTGTTAATCCAATCTTGATAAGAAAATAGGGCCAGCCCCCTATTAGGAGATTCCATGGAGCTTATTTACTTATTATTCATCCTTTCTCTGTCTGTATTCTTAGGCTTTGCGTTAATTTCCCGCGTCCCTCCCTTGCTGCATACCCCGCTCATGTCGGAAGCGAATGCGATTTGCGGCATTATCATTATCGGAGCTTTGATTGCTGCCGGGGCTGAGGCTGTCACTCCGCTAACCATTATATTAGGGACGGCAGCGGTGGCCCTGGCAACGTTTAACGTGGTGGGTGGTTATTTGGTGACTGAACGCATGCTAAAAATGTTCAAAAAGAAGGCTACCAAGTGAGCAGTCTGTTCTGGACTAACTTCGTCTACATCATCAGTTCGATTTTGTTTGCCTTTGGCTTGAAATTCCTAGGGTCCCCTGTGACAGCCCGGCGTGGCAATATGCTCTCAGCCTTGGGCATGTTCCTGGCCGTGGCCGCCACTTTGGCCAGCGGACAGATGATGACTTTTCAGTGGATATTAATCGGTATTGGGATCGGAGCAGGCTTGGGGGCCTTGGTGGCTTACCGCGCGGCCATGACCCAAATGCCGGAGATGATTGCGCTCTTACATGGCTGCGGAGCATTAGCCAGCGTATTTGTGGATTGGACGGCGTATCATGTCCACGGAGCATCTGACTTGACCAATGCTATTACCCTATATCTATCGATCGTCATCGGTGGTTTGACCTTTACCGGCAGTGTGGTGGCCTGGGGGAAACTCAGCGAACGCATCCCCGGCCGGCCGATCCTCTTCCCGGCGCAGCGCATACTAAATATGGCTTTGATGGCGGCTATCTTGATCCTCGGCGTCATTTTTATCCTCAACACCGGGCGTTACGATATTTTCCTGATCATCCTGGGGCTTTCGTTGGTATTTGGTATTTTTTTGGTCATCCCTATCGGCGGCGCCGACATGCCGGTGGTGATTTCGGTACTCAACAGTTATTCCGGCGTGGTAGCCTGCACCACGGGTTTTGTCATCAACAATACTCTGCTCATCGTGGTTGGCGCGCTCGTCGGCGCCAACGGTATTATCTTGAGTATTATCATGTGCAAAGCCATGAACCGCTCGATTACAAACGTCATCTTCGGCGCCTTCGGCGCGGCGGTACAGAAAAAAGCTGCGGGTGAAAAAAAAGAAGCCAAGGCCAGTACCGTCGAAGATGCTTTTTTGATTTTGGAGAACGCCAAAAACGTGGTCATTATCCCCGGTTATGGCTTGGCCGTGGCCCAAGCCCAACATGCGGTGCGGGAATTGAGCGAGATGTTGGACAAGAATGGCGCCGACGTGAAATTCGCCATTCATCCGGTGGCCGGACGCATGCCGGGACATATGAACGTACTGCTTGCTGAAGCGAATATTCCGTATGATCAATTGATGGAAATGGACGCCATTAATCCCATCATGGAAACCGTCGACGTAGCCATTGTCATCGGCGCCAATGACGTGGTCAATCCCGCCTCCCGCCACGACAAGTCCAGTCCTATCTACGGCATGCCCATCATCAATGCCGATAAAGCCAAGACCACCTTTGTGCTCAAACGCTCCATGGCCCCCGGTTTTGCAGGCATCGAAAATGAACTGTTTTATTACGAGAACTGCCGGATGATTTTCGGGGACGCCAAACAGACCGTGCTGGCGATCGTCGCGGAATTCAAAGCCTCGCATAGTTGAGAGTAATTAATTAGGGCCATTAATTAGGGCCAGCCCCCTATTAATCGACGTTTGTGCATCTCAATTAATAGGGGGCTAATTAATAGGGGGCTGGCCCTAATTAATGGCCCTAATTAATTTCGGGAAGGTTTGAGCAGCGATTTGGCAGGGCGTTTTTTGGGCTTGAGTTCCACGTAGTGCACGGCCACATGGTAGTAGCCGCCTTTGTTGCGGGTGGCACGCACGACTCTTCCATACCCGTTAAAAATATCCAGCACTCCAGACATAACCACCTGCAGTTCCACGATGTCGTCGATATGATACGCCGTAGCACTCACAAACAAAGCGCCGCTTAAGGACATATTCTCCGTCATGGACAACTGCCACATGGAGTCGACTTTCTTGCCGTTGTGCTCGACCACACGGTGGCGCACGGTGATGATGCGTTTGGCCCGCACACTGTCACGGCGTTCTTCAAAATTGCGATCGTTGAGAGGCATAGAGGTCTATTTTATCCTGGAGCGCATGGCCGTCAATTAATATTTTTATAAGGGAGCCCAAAAGTCTCGGCTACAGCCGCAAACGTGAGCTGCCCTTCCGCCAAATTGAGCGCGGTACGGATTTCCGGGGACTCTCTGACACACGTACGCCAACCCCCATTGGCTACTTTAATAATATATGGCAAAGTCGCATTGGTCAAAGCATAAGTGCTGGTGCGGGCCACCGCGCCCGGCATATTGGTCACGCAATAATGCACCACGCCGTCAATAACATACGTGGGGTCATCGTGTGTGGTCGGCCGCGCCGTCTCCACCGATCCTCCCTGGTCAATGGCCACATCCACGATGACGGAGCCTTTTTTCATCTGCGACACCAATTTGCGGTCAATCAGGCACGGGGCCTTGGCCCCTCGGATTAAGACCGAACTAATCACCAAGTCCGCCTTAACAACGCTCTCGCGAACAGTATAGGCATTGCTCATAAGTGTGTGCACATTGGGCGGCATCACTTCATCCAAATACCGCAGCCGGTTTAGATTGACATCGAGGATGGTCACATTGGCGCCTAATCCGGCTGCCATTTTGCACGCATTGGAACCCACCACGCCAGCGCCTAAGATCACCACTTCGGCCGGCAAGACCCCCGGAACTCCGGCAAGCAGTATCCCCCGGCCCTGCATAGGTTCCTCCAAATATTTAGCGCCCTCATGCACAGCCATACGGCCGGCCACTTCGCTCATGGGGGTCAAACACGGCAACTCTCCATCGGCCGTCTGCAGCGTTTCATAAGCCAGGGCCACAATTTTCCGGTGCAGCAATTCTTCCGTCAATGATCGGTTGGCCGCCAAATGAAAATAGGTGAAGAGGATTTGATCTTCCCTCAGAAAAGCGTATTCAGCCGGCAGGGGCTCTTTGATTTTGACCACCATTTCAGCCAGGGCAAAAACTTCTTTAGGGGTAGACAATATTTTAGCGCCGGCCTCCTCAAAATCGCCGTCGCTGATGCCGCTGCCTAACCCCGAGCTCTCTTCAATGATCACCCGATGGCCGAGCTTGACCAGGGTCTCCACACCGACGGGCAAAATACCAACGCGATGTTCACTGTTCTTGATTTCTTTCACAACACCAATAATCATGGTTTGGGGCCGAGCATGTCCTGCGGACGGACGATTTCATCGAATTTTTCAGGAGTGAGCAGGCCCAACGCGACAGCGGCTTGCTTGAGAGTGATGTTGTTCGCAAAAGCTTTTTTAGCCACCTTGGCGGCGTTGTCATAACCGATGACCGGATTTAACGCCGTCACCAGCATGAGGGAATTTTCCAGGTGTTTCTTGATATTGTCCCGGTTGGCTTCAATACCGACGACGCAATGGTCCCTTAAACTCTCGCAAGCATCGGCGAGCAAACGGATGGAATTAAGCACATTAAAAATAATCACCGGTTTATAGACGTTTAATTCAAAGTTGCCGCTGGCACCGGCAAAGGTCACCGCCGTATGATTGCCAAACACTTGGGCGCAGACCATGGTCATGGCCTCGCACTGCGTGGGATTGACCTTGCCGGGCATAATGGAACTTCCAGGCTCATTCTCAGGCAAATGCAATTCACCGATGCCGCAACGGGGGCCGGAACCCAACCAACGGACATCATTGGAGATTTTCATGAGCGACACAGCCAGCGTATTTAATACACCGCTAAGCTCCACGAGTGCATCATGGGCTGCCAGGGCCTCAAATTTGTTGCGGGCGGTCTTGAATGGTTTGCCGGTGATGGCCGCGATCTTCGCGGCAGCAGTGACGGCAAATTGCGGATGGGTGTTTAGGCCCGTGCCCACCGCCGTGCCGCCTAAAGCCAGCTCATACAGCTGAGGAAGTACTCCGCCAATGCGCTCAAGGCCGTTGTCCAATTGCTGCACATAACCGGAAAATTCTTGTCCCAGGGTCAATGGCACAGCATCCATCAAATGGGTGCGGCCGATTTTAATCACATCTTTAAAACTATCTGACTTAGTGCGCAGAGCATCCCGCAATTTTTCCACCATAGGGATCAGGCGGCGGAGGATTTCTTCCACCGCTGCAATATGCATGGCCGTCGGAAAAGTGTCATTGGAGGATTGAGACATATTGACATCGTCGTTGGGGTGCACCGGCTTTTTGCTTCCCATGGCCCCACCGGAGAGTTCAATAGCCCGATTGGAAATGACCTCATTGGCGTTCATGTTGGTTTGAGTGCCGGACCCGGTCTGCCACACCACCAAAGGAAAATGCGCGTCCAGTTTGCCGTCGATCACTTCCTGGGCGGCACGGCTGATTAGGCTTTCTTTGTCCGCCGGCAACTGACCCAATTCCTTGTTGGCCATGGCGGCGGCTTTTTTCAAAACCCCCAAAGCCCGGATCATCTCTTTAGGGAACCGGTCGCCGCCGATGTTAAAATTCTCGAGAGAGCGTTGCGTCTGCGCGCCCCAATACTTATCGGCCAGGACCTTCACTTCCCCCATGCTGTCTGTTTCTATGCGCTCGTTCATAAATTTTCCTAAAAAATTATTTAATTGGCACCACACCCGCCATATCCCCGATCACATTGGTGAGCGGCGTGTCAGACGATACCACAATCTTGGTATTGTGCATGAGTGACTTTTCCACAGCTTCGAGCTTGCGCAACATTTGAGCATTACCCACAAAGTATTTATTGGCCGCGTCATTGACCAGCTGAATGGCTTCGGCCTCGCCTTGGGCCTGCAGAATGCGGGCCTGCTTGATGCCCTCGGCCTTTTTGATCTCCGCGCGTTTTTGCCCGTCGGCCACGGTTTCCGTCGCTGTGGCATAATCAACCGCCGCAATCTTTTCATTCTCGGCTTTGACCACTTTGTTCATAGTTTCCTGCACGTCTTTAGGCGGGTCGATTTCTTTAAGTTCCGTGCGGACAATTTCCAACCCCCATTTTGCGGTCTCTCTCTCTAAGATGGTGTGTAATTCACTGTTGATCCGTCCGCGCTCGCTATTGGCGGATTTTAAAGTCATGGTGCCGATGATATTGCGCAAAGTGGTACGGGCGAGGTTGACAATCTGCCATTGATAATTGTTCACATTGTATTGGCAATACTTGACACTTTCTTCGTCAGGCTTGACTTTGAAATACACTTGGGCATCGACTTTGGCGTTTAAGTTGTCGTTGGTGATGATTTCCTGTGGCTCCGCGTCCACCATGAGTTCGGTGATGTTGACCAAGTACATATTCTCCACAATCGGGATGATCCAATTAAATCCCGGCATGCCGAAACGGTTATATTTGCCGAACCGCTCAACCAAACCACGGTGCGTCGGTCGTACGATGCGGATCCCGGTCAAAAATACAAAAATGATACCTATAATGATGATTCCAAAAATTCCGATTTCCATATCCCTTCCCTCCTAGTAGGGGGGACACATACCGTAACCCAATTGGCAATTGGGTTACGGTATGTGTCCCCTTAATCTGCTTAATCTGCTTAATCCCCCAATCCGTCACTATGATGCTGCAAAAAATGCGTTAACAGCCGCACGCCGATGCCGGTGGCCCCGTGGCCGTAATACATCCGCCCCGTTCCGTCCACATAAGCCGTTCCGGCAATGTCCAGGTGGGCCCAGGGGGTGCCGTTGGTAAACTGGTTTAAAAATTCGGCTGCGGTGCAGGCGCCCCCGCCTTTAACGGTGCTGGTATTTTTCAAATCGGCAATTTGCGACTTGATATATTCTTTAATTTCCGGATACAGCGGCATGTGCCAGGCCCGGTCGTCGGTGTCTTGGGAGGATTGTTCCAGCGCCTTGGCCAATTTGTCATTGTTGGAAAACAGGCCGGAATAGTCAAAGCCTAAGGCCACCACGCAGGCGCCGGTTAAAGTCGCCAGATCAATCATGCGGGCCGGTTTATAGTTTTTAATCACATACGCAAAGGCGTCGGCCAAGACCAAACGGCCCTCCGCATCCGTGTTGCCAATTTCCACACTCTTGCCGGCATACCCGGTGATGACATCCCCCGGCTTGTACGCCTTGGAACCGATGGCATTCTCCGCCATGCCGCAAACAAAGAGGATATTCTGTTTCAGACCCAGGCTCAAAACATTCTTTAAGATGCCGCACACCGCCGCAGCACCCGACATGTCGATTTTCATGGTCTCCATGCTGCCGGTGGGCTTAATGTTTAACCCGCCGGTGTCAAAGGTCATGCCTTTGCCGATGATGGCCGTATATCCATCCTCTTTTTTGCCGCCGCTGTATCTAATAATGATCAGTTTCGGCTCTTTTTGGCTGGCCTGATTCACCGCCAGATGCAGATTCAAACCTTTTTTCTCAAGTTCCTTCTGACTAAGGATTTCCAAAGCCACCTGGTCCTTGCCCTTGACCAACCCCTTGATGATTTTTTCCACGTACTCCGCGGTGATCGTGTCGGCATTGTCATTGACTAGATCACGGGTCAAATTGACCCCTTCGCAAATGGCAATGGCCTCGTCATACACTTTTTGGTGGGCAGCGACGATGGTCACGTGCTTATTTTTGATCGTTTTATCATCCTTGGGCTTGGACTTGTATTTGTCCCAGACATAGGTGCCGATCAATATGCCCTCGATGACCGCCTTAATGGCCTCTTCTTTCTGTGCGTGCGGAATTAGTTCCAGGTTCTTCACAGGCCTTACATAGCTGGACAATAATGCCTTGCGCACCTGGATGCGCAACTCCGTCAAAGATAAATCCGGTTTTCCCAAACCCACAAAAACGAGCAGGGTCTTACCCTCCAGGACCGGAAAAATATCGCCTCTCTCCAGGGTCCTTTTTAAACGGGGGTCTTTTTGGCCTTCCGTCAACAGCACCAAGGCCGCTTCCTGATCAAATTTTGCCGCATCACGAAAAGAAATCACAAGGCCCTCTTTCTATAATTTAAGTCCTCTTGTCGATTGCCACATAATCCCTCGCCGGAGAGCCCACATACACTTGAAACGGCCGGCCGATCTTGGTGGTGGGGTCTTCGATCATTTCTTTCCAGTGCGCGATCCAGCCGGGCATGCGCCCGATGGCAAACATCACCGGAAACATTTTTAAAGGGATCCCGATGGCGCGCAGGATGATCCCGCTGTAAAAATCCACATTCGGGTACAATTTGCGGGCTACGAAATACTCATCCTTGAGGGCTGCGTCTTCCAACCGCTTGGCAATGTCAAGCAGAGGGTCATTGATGCCCATTTTCCGCAAAAGTTCATCGGCCTTTTGTTTGATGATTTTGGCCCGGGGGTCAAAGTTTTTATACACCCGGTGGCCGAAGCCCATCAGACGAAACCCGCTTTGTTTGTCTTTCGCTTTTTGCACATATTGAGACACATCACCGCCGTTGGCCTTGATTTCTTCCAGCATCTCGATGACCGCCTGGTTGGCCCCGCCGTGCAGCGGCCCCCACAACGCGCAGATGCCGGCAGAGATGGAGGCATATAAATTGGCATGCGAAGAGCCCACCAGCCTCACCGTCGAGGTGGAACAATTTTGCTCATGGTCGGCGTGCAAGATCAAAAGCACTTTGAGCGCTTCCACCGCTTCATCCACCAGTTTGTAAGGCCGGTTTGACGACGAAAACATCATGTTTAAAAAATTGGGGACGTACATTAAATCATGCCGGGGATAAACAAATGGCTCGCCGATCGACTTCTTATACGAAAAGGCGCAAATGGTGCGGACTTTGGAGAGTAACTGCACGGCGATGCGGTCGATGTCTTCCTTGGATGGGTTTTCCTTGATCATGTCCGGGTAATAGGCGGACATGGAACAGATCATGGCGGAAAGGATGGCCATGGGGTGGGCGGTCGATGGAAACGCGTCAAAAAAATTCTTCATGTCCTCATGGATCATGGAATGTTCATTAAAAGCACTGGAAAAATTGTCTAGCTCTTTTTGGGTAGGCAACTTGCCGTAAATGAGCAAAGAGGACGTTTCTATGAAGGTGGATTTCTCAGCCAGCTGTTCGATGGGGATGCCGCGGTAGCGCAGGATGCCTTTATCCCCGTCGAGAAAAGTGATGGCGCTCTTGCAGGAACCGGTATTGCCAAACCCGGGATCCAGGGTGATGTAACCGGTGGTCCCCCGCAATTTGGCGATATCAATGGCCTTGTCCCCTTCTGTCCCGACGACCACCGGGCAGTCCAGGACCTTTTTGTCATCGATATGGATTGATGCTTGTTCGGGCATACAGGCCTCCTTGGATGATTAGCGATAATAACGAAGATTATAATAGGGTCCGTGCAGACTTGCAACCAGTAAAGTCTAACTTTGCTCGCGGTTCAATTCGAAAATCGACCGGACATCATTTTCGATACCCATAAAAGCTTCCGTCAACTGGGGGTCAAACTGGCTGCCACTGCCCTTCTTGATTTCCGCCAAGGAATCTTCAAACGACCAGGCTTCCTTGTAGGGCCGCCTGGACGTTAAAGCATCAAAGACATCCGCTATGGCCACAATGCGGCCCACCACCGGAATGTCTTCCCCTTTTAACCCGTTGGGATAACCGGTGCCGTCGAATTTTTCATGATGGGTCAGGGCAATGCTCTCCGCCATTTTCAAAAAACCAAATTCGCTGCCACCCAGGATTTCCGCGCCCCAGATGGTGTGTTTTTTCATGAGGTCGCGTTCTTCCGGCGTGAGTTTGCCGGGCTTAAGCAATATCGAGTCCGGCAACGCCACTTTACCAATATCATGCAAAGGGCTGGTATTTAAAATGAGTTCCCTCTGACCGCCTTCAATCCCGGCGGCTTTAGCCAGGACTTCCGCGTAACGGCTCATACGGATAATATGGGCGCCGGTGTGCTTGTCCCGGTATTCCGCCACCCTCGCCAAGCGGTAAATGACTTCCAGACGGGTTTTAAACAATTCCTTGGTGCGGTCACGCACCTTCTCTTCCAAGGACACATTCTGAGTCTTGAGAAGGTTATACATCAAACGCACTTCAATCAAATTGCGGCTGCGCAAAACAACTTCCTGCCGGTCATAGGGCTTGCGGATAAAATCCTTGGCTCCGGACTGCAGGGCCTTGGTGCGCAGGGCGTGGTCTGTTTCAGCAGTGATCATGAGCACCGGCAAATACCCGTCGGGATCAACCGAGGCATACAATTTCATCATTTCCAGGCCGTTAAAATGCGGCATGTTAAAATCGAGTAAGACCAAATCCGGGCATAACTCTTGGTAAATGTCGAAAGACTTGAGCGGATCGGTGGTGGGGGTAATATTGTAAAAGCCGGCTTCCGTAAGGATTTTTTTAAGGATCTGGACGTTTAAGATGTTGTCATCAACAATGAGGATCCGAGCGTTGAGAATTTGTTCATCGATAAGCAAACGGCAATCCTTTCAAATCATGTATTCGGGATCGAGCACCAGTCCTTTGACCAGAAGCTCGACGATTTGCCGGACCGCGGCCTCGGGTTCGTGATTCTCGGGAAGATTTAAGTCCACTTCCTCGGCATTAAACCGGTTCGCCCCGACGTTGACCACGAAGGAACGGTTAGGGTAATTAAGCTCTTTGAGCATTTTAAGCTCGTAATCATCGATGTCGGTGATGCTGGTAATGAGAATCAAGCCGGCATCCGTCATCAAGTGCGACAACTCGCCTAATTGTAATAGCATTTCATATTTGCCTAAAGTCTTATCTTTGGAATCTTGCGCCGCCATGGCCAGGCGGTTGGAAATACCTAAAAAGTACACATGCTTTTCCAAGTTGAATAATTGCTCTTCCAGGGCTTTGGCAATGCGCTGTTTCCCGGTGTCGATTTTGCCGGTCACAATGATTAAGGCGCTTTTATGCCCGTATTTTTGACCCCGCATGTCAGGGGTAATATGGGAACGCTCCCAGCCGTACTCGCGTTTTTGGATATGCTGGCGCAGGGCATTTTGGCTGTCAAAGACCGGCGCCAAGATGATTCCACCACCGGAAATTTCGTAATTGTCCACCAGGACAAACCGGCCGGTGGTAGCAATTTCCGATGCGAGGTCGAAGGCCACGGGTTTAAGCGTTTCAAAAAGAACTTCCCCCACTTCGTGGCGGTCCACGTGTTCTTTTTGGACGGTGTCAAGCTGGGCGGCATTGAGCACGTGCACAATCTCAGCGACTAAGACAGGCACTTGAAGCGTGGCAATTTTCAATTTATAAATCTTATTTTTAATCAGCGGCTGTTTGCCCATCCAAAACACATTGGCCTTAAATTTATTGCTTACCTGAGGAAGCCGTTGTGCCATTTTGGCCATGATTTCCCCGGGCCGAATATAAATCTCAGTTTCCATCGTAAAACCGATCGATTGGCCGGCCAAAGCCTCTAAACGTTTGGGGCCGTTGAAATATTCGATGGTCTTGATGCGGTTTTTCTTGCCCGACGGCAAAAAAACAATCTCCTCCCCTTCTCGGACAGTGCCGGACTCGATGCGGCCGGCCACAATGCGCCTCTCATCGCCGGATTCGGTGAATTTATAAATGTCTTGCACCGGCATGCGGAACACCTGGTTCTTAGCGGAAACCTGTTTCACAAAAGCATCTAAGACACCCAACACCGAATGGCCCTTGTACCAGGGCATGCGGGCAGAGCCAACGGCAATATTGTCCCCATAAACAGCAGCCAGGGGGATGAATTCCGTCGGTTTTAATCCGATCTCGTCGAGAAACTTGCTGTAATCGGTTTTGATCTGCTGAAAGACTTTTTGGTCATAACCCACCAAATCCATTTTATTGACGCAGACGGCCATGTTTTTGATCCCCAAAAACCGCATCATGTAGCCATGGCGCTTGGAATTCTCTCGGATGCCCTCGTGGGCATCGATGACCAAAAGCGCGGCTTCCGCGCGGGCAGCCCCGGAAATCATGTTTTTTAAGAACTCAATGTGGCCGGGCGCGTCGATGATGATGTAATCGCGTTTGGCCGATTTAAAAAATGTCCGCGCGGTGTCTATGGTGATGCCCTGGGCTTGCTCGTCTTTGAGAGCATCCAGCAAAAAGGCGTACTCAAACGGTTTGGCATTGCGCAGGCATTGGGCCTTGACCGCTTCCAGCTTCCCCTCGGGCAAAGACCCGGTGTCCGCCAAAAGCCGGCCGACCAAGGAGCTCTTGCCATGGTCCACATGGCCGACAATGACCACATTCATCGCTTCACGGAAATCGTCCGATTTCCGTTCGGGAATGAACCTCTCTCCAGAATTGCCTTTGGTAAGGTTCATGGGTTGCCGTTCTGGGGTGGGCTGCGGTGTCATTACATGTATCCTTCGCGCCGCAAGGTTTCCAAACCGCCGCCGTCTTCCTTGTCCTGGGCGCGGCCAGAACGCTCAGCGACATTCTTGAATTTTCCCTCGCGTAATTCCTTCACAATGTCTGATACGTTCTTGGCGGTTGACTCCACCGGAAAGGTGCACGGGTAGCATCCCAATGACCGGTAGCGTTTGCCCTTCCCGTTGTCAAAGTATAAAGGAGTTACCGGAATATTTTCCCGTTCGATGTATTCCCAAATATTGAGTTCCGTCCAATCCAACAGCGGATGGATGCGCACGTGCGTTCCCGGCGCAAAATCAGTTTTAAACTGGTTCCATAATTCCGGGGGTTGGTCTCCCACGTCCCAATCGCTGTTGCGGTCGCGCGGGGAAAAATAGCGTTCCTTGGAACGGCTGCCTTCCTCATCCGCCCGAGCGCCGACGATGACGCCGGTGTACGGCTCCGTATTGGCGTCAAGATCATACGTACCAGTCTGGTGATTCAAACGCAGGCGCGGCCAGGTCCCGGCCAAAGTGTGCTTGAGCGCGTCGGTTTTTAAGGCCTTGCAGCAGGCGATGCGGTCAATGGCTCCATCCGGGAAAGTGCGCTTGGCGTTCAAGGCCTCGCTGTTCTGGCCGACCACCATGTTTAAATGCCATTGCAGGGCCAGATCATCGCGGTATTTGATCATTTCCGGGATCTTGTAGCTGGTATCAATGTGCACCAAAGGAAACGGCACATGCCCGAAAAAGGCCTTACGGGCCAGCCACAGCATCACGGTCGAGTCTTTACCGATCGACCAGAGCATGGCCAGCGACTTAAATTCGCGGTAAGCCTCGCGCAGGATGTACACGCTCTGGGATTCTAAGGCATCTAGTTTGTCTAACGTTTTAGTCATGATTTTCCACGTCGGATTACCCCCTCTGGAGTAGAAATCAGTCCTTCGGCCTTTCAGGTAGCGAAGCAGTCCCCCCAGGGGACGAAGTTCTTCGAAATTTGGGGTTGTCATGCAATCCACACTCTTTGCTCTCCGGCTGCTCCCACCACCAACGGCCGGCGCGGATGTCCTCGCCGGTTTTAATGGCCCGCGTGCAGGGAGCGCAACCGATGCTCACGAAGCCTTGCGCATGCAACGGATTAACATCCAGGTTGTGCTGTTTGATATAGTCCCGCACTTGCTGCAATGACCAATCCAGGAGTGGATTGATTTTGATTTTCTGATTCGGTTCGTCCCATTCAAACACTTGTGCGTCGGTGCGGGTCAACGACTGGTCGCGGCGCAAGCCGGTTATCCAGGCATCCACATTGGCCAGCGCACGCCGCAACGGTTCCACCTTACGCACTCCGCAGCAGAGCTTACGGTTGTCCACGCTCTCATAAAATAAATTGATCCCCCGGGCCTTGACCATTTCCTCAACGGCCTTGGTGTCGGGATAATAAATTTTAAAATTTTGCCGGCCATATTTCTGTTGATTCTTGGCCATCAAGTCATACGATTCCTGGAATAAACGCCCGGTGTCCAAGGTAAAAATTTCAATGCCCGGGGCATGCGCGGCAATCATATCGACGATGACCTGGTCTTCTTCACCTAAGCTGGTGGCAAAAGTGACCCGGCTGCCAAATTCGGCCGCTGCCAGTTTAAGGGTTTGGGGCGGGTTAAGGGATTTGGCCCGTGCCATCAATTGTTCAATGCGTTCTTTAGGGTTCATATTTCGTAATCCAAAAAGGTGATGTTTTTTGCCGAAACGTAGACGGACTCGCCTTTGACCGGTTTAAGTTCGGTGTACTCCTGCTGGGTAATTTCCGCTTGGATCGAATGTCCGGCCGACGAGAGTAAGTCAATTTTAACGACCGGGCCTGCCGGGTTGATATATTTTATGACCGCCTTGATCGCCGGATCTGGCAGCTCGGTGCGGCTGATGGCAAAATGATGCGGACGTATATACAAATGCGCCGTTTTGGCGCCTTCTTTCTTGGCGTCCGCCCCGTCATCGCCCAGATACAGTTTGCCGTCCACCACCCGGCCATGAAAAAGATTCACATTCCCCAAAAAATTCAAAACAAAAAGGCTGGCCGGCCTATGGTAAACCTCCTCCGGCGTTCCCACCTGCTCGATTTTCCCTTTATTTAAAACCACCACGCGGTCTGCCACTTCCAGCGCCTCTTCCTGGTCATGCGTCACAAACAAGGTCGTGATATGCAAATCATCGTGAAAGCGGCGCAGCCATTGGCGCAGCTCCTTGCGCACCTGGGCGTCTAAAGATCCAAAGGGCTCATCCAGCAAAAGCACTTTAGGTTCAATGGCCAGGGCCCGGGCCAAAGCAATGCGTTGGCGTTGGCCGCCGGATAGTTGCGACGGATACCGGTCTCCCACCCAGTCCAGCTGCACCAACCTTAGCAGTTCCCCAACTCTAGCTTGGATCCTCTCCTCCGACGGACGGACCGCCCGCGGCTGCACCCGTAACCCAAACGCAATATTCTCAGACACACTCATGTGACGGAACAAGGCATAATGCTGAAACACAAAGCCGACATTGCGGTCTTTGGCTTTTTTTGCCCGGGCATCCTCACCGTGAAAGAGAATGTCGCCGGAATCCGCTGTTTCCAATCCAGAGATGATCCGCAACAGGGTGGTCTTGCCAGACCCCGAAGGGCCCAAGAAAGCCACCAGTTCACCGGTTTCGACCTTCAAATCGATCCCCGCCAGCGCGTTAAAAGTGCCGAAACGTTTGGTTATATTCTTAACTTCTATGCTCATACCTAAGCTCCACTGCCGATTTAACAACCAAGGTCACCAGGGCCAAAAACGCCAACAGGGACGCCGCCGCAAAAGCCGCGGTGAAATTGTATTCATTATAAAGAATCTCAATTTGCAAAGGCAAAGTATTGGTCAGTCCCCGGATATGGCCGGAAACCACCGAGACCGCCCCGAATTCTCCCATGGCCCGGGCATTGCACAAAATGACCCCGTACAGCAATCCCCATTTAATATTGGGCAAGGTCACATACCAAAATGTTTTCCAGCCGCTGGCCCCCAGCGTCAAGGCCGCTTCATCTTCTTCATTCCCCAACGCTTTCATGACGGGAATAAGCTCCCGTGCGACCATAGGGAAAGTGACAAAAATGGTGGCCAAAATAATTCCCGCGGGCGCAAAAATGATTTTTAAATTATGCGCCTGCAGCCACGGCCCTAAAACCCCCTGCAAACCAAACAGCAAAACATAAATCAACCCGGCAATGACCGGCGACACCGAGAGCGGCAAATCAATCAAAGTCAGCAAAACATTTTTGCCGTAAAAATCAAACTTGGCAATAGCCCAGGACGCGGCGATGCCAAACACCACATTCAAAGGCACGGCCACCACGGCCGCCAGCAGCGTCAGTTGAATGGCGGCTAAGGTGTTGTGGTCCCCCATGGATTGAAGATAAACCGCCAGGCCTTTTTTAAGCGCCGCGGTAAAGACCAAAACCAACGGCAAAAAAATAAAAAACATCATATAGGCAAGTGCTATGCCGATCAACCCGTTCCTTACCCAAGCCTCTTCGGTGCGTGCCTTGTGCATGTCAACTCATCCCTATGCGTTTAGAACTCCAATACTGCAATAGATTGGTGAGGGCAATCAAACAAAAAGAAATCACCAGCATCACCACGGCAATCGCGGTTGCCCCAGCGTAATCGTACTGTTCCAATTTGGTCATGATGAGCAGCGGGGCGATTTCGGTTTTGCCAGGCATGTTGCCAGCAATAAAAATGACCGATCCGTATTCCCCGATGGTGCGGGCAAAAGCCAGATTGAAACCGGTGAGCAGCGCCGGCAAAACAGTAGGAAATATCACGCGCCGAAAGGTCTGCCAGCGGCCCGCCCCCAAACTGGCGGCGGCATCTTCCACTTCCGCATCCAATTCCTGCAAAACCGGCTCCACGGTGCGCACGATAAACGGTAACCCGATAAAAATGAGCGCCAGGGTGATGCCCAAAAAATTGTACGCCGACGGCACCCCAAGTTTATACAGATGTTGCCCCACCCACCCGTTGGAGGAATACAATGTGGTCAAGGCGATGCCGGCAACTGCCGTGGGCAAGGCAAAAGGCAAATCAATCAACGAATCAAAGATTTTTTTCCCTGGAAAACTATAGCGGGCCAAGACCCAGGCAATCAAAAAACCAAAGACCACGTTGATGAGCGACGCCACAAAGGCCGCCCCAAAGCTCAAGTGAAAGGCCGCCAAAGTCCGCTTGGCCAGGATGATCGACCAAAAATCATGCCAGCTTAAGCTCGCAGCTTTAAAAAACAACAGCGACAAAGGCAGGAGCACAATGAGGCTGAGGTACAAGACGGTGTACCCTAAGGCCAGATTAAAACCGGGCAATATGGAACGTGTTTTGAGTAGAGACATAATTTCAACAGCAAAACGATATAATACTAATAAACGGCGCTAATTGCCATAGATTTGGTCAAACGTCCCTTGATCAGCAAAATGTTTTTTTTGGGCCTCTTGCCATCCGCCGAACTCCTTGATGGTAATCAAGTTGACCGCCGTAAACTGCGCGGCGTATTTTTGCGCCACCTCTTTCGAACGCGGACGATAAAAATGCCTGGCAATGATCTCCTGAGCCTCGGGGCTGTATAAATAATTTAAATAGGCGTCCGCCACCCTGCTCGTTGTGTGTCGCTGGGCATTGCGCTCAACCAAAGCCACCGGCGCTTCGACCAAAATACTGAGGGACGGCGTCACAATTTCAAATTCAGCTTTCCCTAATTCATTGACCGCCAAATAGGCCTCATTTTCCCAGCTTAAAGCCACATCGCCGATTTTACGTTCCACAAAGGTGGTGGTGGCACTCCGGGCCCCGGAATCCAAAACCGGAACATTCTTAAATAACGCCCTCATGAATGCCTTAATTTTTGCCTCATCGCCTCCAAATTTCTTTGCCGCATACCCCCAGGCCGCCAAATAATTCCACCGCGCTCCGCCGGAAGTCTTAGGGTTCGGTGTGATAATCGCCATACCGGGTTTGACCAGATCATCCCAGTCCTTGATATTTTTCGGGTTTCCTTTGCGCACCAAAAATACAATGGTGGAAGTGTACGGTGCGCTGTTATGCGGTTTCATTTTTTGCCATTGTTGCGGAAGCAAACCGGATTTTGAAGAAATATGGTCAATGTCATACGCCAGAGCCAAGGTCACCACGTCGGCATCCAAACCATCGATCACGGAACGGGCCTGCTTGCCGCTACCCCCGTGCGATTGATAGATGGTCACCTCATCGCCGGTTTTGTCTTTCCAATAGTTTGCGAACGCCTTATTATAATCCTCATACAATTCCCGGGTTGGATCGTAGGAAACATTGAGCAACATGATGCGCTTGGCTGACGCGGTCCCGGTCAATGCCAGCGACAAGACCACAGCCAACCCGGCCTGAGTAAATCGCTTAAAGTTCATGCAACACCCGCTTTCTATTTGAAGTAATAGTATTCTTCTCTCATATTCGCCTAGATTCCTATAGTTTTAATAGACTAAATGGCCAAAAAAATATCTATATTACGTAATTTAACACATTTTGATTCTTGCGAGCCTTTTCCATTAAATCAGCCAAGCTGGTTTTATCTAGAATATTCGAAACGGCATTCTTTACCTCCCTAATGACCAGGTCAATCTCCGATGGGTTCGCTCCTCTGGCATCCGGCAAAATGGAACCTTCTAAAACTCGAAAAATCTCTCCCAGCATAATTTCCTGAGGCAATCGAGCCAACGAGTAACCTCCGCCCTTGCCCTTCTTGCTCTGCAAAACATCCCTCTTTTTTAGCTCCAATAAAATGGCCTCTAAAAATTTCTGCGGGATGTCCTCTTGCCGCGCAATATCGGTAATGAGGACTGAACCCGTGTGGTAGTGTTTGGCCAGGCATAAGACTGCTTTTAAGCCGTACTTGGTCTTCTGGGAAAACATATTATCTCCATTTACTCTATAGGGAGTATATACTAATGTTAGCAAATGTCAAGGGAGACTTGAATCAGCCGCTGAGTGAAAAACGTTGAACTATTTTGGCGCTACCCGAGGGCATGGGATAACCGCGAAGGGATATTAGACTAACCCATTTGTGCAAGGCATCGTTTTTGGGCCAGATTGAAGGTTTACACGCAAAAACGGATAAATTGACCCGGAATTGGGTATAAAAATGGGTCACATTAAACAAATACCGGGCCGACTCAAGGGAACTATTTAGCTCTTCTTTCATTTCCCTTCTTAACGCCTGAATTTTAGTCTCCCCCGCTTTGATCTTACCTCCTGGAAATTCCCACAAATCCGCCAGTAATCCTTTAGGGGGGCGCTTTTGAATAAAATATTTGCCATCCTTCTCGATGATAGCAATCACGGCTTCCAGATTCTTAATCACCCGCGCTTTGGGCTGTGGGATAATCTCTTGCGTTCCCTTCTTAAATGCCTCACAAAATTGACTCACCGGACACTGAATACACAGAGGCTCTTTGTTGCGGCAAACCAATGCACCCAGCTCCATCAATGCCTGGTTAAAATCTCCCGGACTTTTCCTCGGGAAGACCGTGCACAAAAATTCACCCACCACTTTGTCCTGTTTTGCATCAGCCTGGCCTGGCAACGCTTCCACGCGCATCACCACGCGGCGGACATTGGCATCGATGATGGTCAAGGGCACATCATAAGCAATACTCAAAACGGAACCGGTGGTATAGGGACCGAAACCGGGTAAGGAGCGCACTAAATGAGGATCTTTAGGCAACAGCCCGCCATGCCGTTTACTAACGACTTTGGCCGCCTTATGCAAATTCTTTGCCCGGGCATAGTAGCCCAACCCTTGCCAGGCTTTCAGCACCTGATGGATGTCCGCCCGGGCCAACACCTTTACCGTCGGGAACTGCTTAAACCAGCGCTCGTAATAAGGGATGACCGCATTCACGGTGGTTTGCTGGAGCATGATTTCCGAAACCCAAATGCGGTACGGATCCTTGCTGCGGCGCCAGGGTAAATCGCGTTTATGTTTGCGATACCACGACAAGAGGACTGGCGCAAAATTCTCAGGCATTGTTTATTAAATCGATAAAAAGAGGGACTATGTCGGGATGCTGGCCGACGGGTTGGGATAAGGCGATGTGGACGCCTGGGTGTTTCTGCTGCGCCCGTTTGACAATGTCAGGGATATCTTGGTCAACATGACGGCCGGAATTTAAGAAATTTAAAAGTACGATCACCTTAGTGGCTCCCTGGCGCACGCACAGATCAACGCCTTCCGGAATGCTTGGCGATTCGATTTCTAAGAAGGCGTACTCAAAAATCCCCTTGCCAGTCCGCGCTTTTAAAATTTTGACCAACGCGGTAACCTCTCGTTTGGTTTTGGCAGAACGGCTCCCGTGGCTAACCAAGACAACAGCGTCCATCAAATAATCACTTTTAAAGGGTGATGCGACCGCTCGACGTTCATCGTGGCCGCGAACGAAAACGGCAAACAGACATGCGACCCATCCACAAAGGCCACCCCTTCCCTCATGAGAGACGTCAAGTGGATGATCTGAGTGGGTTTAAGAATCCCGCCCAATAAACGGTAGGTGGTGCCCCGGCGCCGGTAAAGCTCCCGGGGTTTGTATTGCATGGATTTGCTTTCCTGTGGTAAAACTTTCCCTCCAGCAGAATGAATACCCCCGGAAGAACCAGCAGCGGTCGACACCCAGACGCCGGATGAGCGTTGTTCTTCTTTACACCGTCCCACGGTTATATAGTACCGGCTGAGGGCGGCAGGATTTTGGTGGCAAATGAGTACGTCATTTAAAACATTCATGGGCTGGGTACCGTCGTCAAAAGACACCCTCAGCCGGTTGAGCTGGCACACAACGGCTTTGCCCTGCACGACTTTGTCTAGCATCCCTTCAAAACTGCGCGGATTGGCCCCGCAAAAACGGCCCACGCTCCAACTGGGGTCGGAGTTGACCCCTAAAATGAGCTGCGTCGTCAAATGCCGGGCCGCCTCCAAAAAAGTACCGTCCCCTCCGACGGTGATAATCAAATCGTAACGCCCGTAATTAAACGACGTGCCCCGGCAAATCTTGGTGAATTTAAGCTTACGGTGCTTGAGCACCGCTTCCACATACGCCAAAGCCCAAAAATGATTTTCATGGGTTTTTCGAAAACGCCTAAGCTCCTGGGAATTAAACAGCCCTTGCAACTGGGCAAATCGCCGGCGATCACTTAAAAAATAACTCGCATATGTGCTGTTCTTATACAAGAGCAATATGTTCTTAAAGGTATACATCGAAGCTGTGCCTTAAAAGTGCAAGTGTGAAGTCAATTGTTGAAAGGAGCTAAAGACTTTGTCTGCTTCCCGCAAATACGATTTAGGCAGGGATGTTTCCAGCGCAAAACAACACAACCCAGCGGCCTTGGCAGAACGGATACCAAAGGGGGCATTTTCAATGACCACTGCTTCGAAGGCCTTGATCCCGAGCTTGCACAGGGCCGTCGAATACGGCTCCGGATGCGGCTTGCCGTTATTGACATCGGTGCCGCAAATGATCACCTCAAACATGTCCCACAAAGGCCCGGGCAGCAACCTGACCGCTTCCTGACGAGAGGTGCCGGTGACCAATGCCAATCGCAGACCACGGGAATCGACACGGGATAAAAACCGCTGGGCACCAGGGATGAAACGCAGCTGAAATATTTCCTTGAATCGCTTCTCTTTGGCTTTCAGCAGGCGGCTGGCAAGCCGGGCATCACAGGCCTTACCGTATGCGCTAAAAATCTCCCGCACGCTCTCAATCCCCTTTTGGCCTTCGCGTTTATAAATGTCATTACGGGAAATGGTGATGCCTTCTGCGGCGAAAAGTTCCTGCCAAACCTGCCGGTGATAGGGCATGGTATCGGTGATAACACCGTCCATGTCCAAGATAACGGCCTTGATGCTAGCGAGACTTCTTTTGCTGCTGGCGCATTTTGGTAATTTCCTTCGCTTTATCACGGACATTCGCATTAAAATCCCTCAGGCGGTCACGTTCTGTTTTAAGCTCGGCTTTTTGCTCCGCTTGGAACCGCTTGATCATGGTCCGTTCCTTGCGCTGGGCAGCCAATTTTTCCCGGCGTAACGCGTGCAAGGCCCTTGCTTCCGTTCGAGCTTTCACGATCGCTGCTTTATGGTCACGTTTTAACTTAATATACCACTCTTCAAGAAAATACTTGCGCTCATCATAAGTGGATTTTTTCCAATCCTTGTGGGTGAGCTTATAAAATTTATAGCGCATGACAAAAGGGGCCTGGTCCAAGAGCGGTCCATGCGTAGCCTCTAAGCCGTAGATCCGCTCCGCGCGAGCGAGGGTCGGCTGAATAATGGCACCCAGCACCATCATGCCTAATATAACCATTAATATAACCATTAGTCTCATATTTGAATTATAGCATTTTTTTTAGGTGGGGGCAAAATCAACCCTCCATATCTTTGAAGCGATATCCTAGCCCCCTCACCGTCTCCACGCACTCCCGGCCAACTCCCAATTTTTTTCGCAAACCGCGCACATGCACGTCGACAGCCCGGTCCACGATAAACTTGCCGTCTTTCCAGACATTGTCAAGGATTTGCTCCCGGGTATAGACCCTACCTGGGCAGCGGGAAAGAAATTCCAGAATATCAAATTCAATGGCCGTCAGCGGAATTGGGTGCCCCTGCCACCTGACTTTATGTTTGATTAAGTCGATGACCAAAAAGCCGTATTCCCGAACCTCTTTGGAAGAATCTAAGGCAGGCGGCTTTAATCGCCGCAGCAGCGCTTTCAGCCGTGCCACCAGAACCTTAGGACTAAACGGCTTGGTAATGTAGTCTTCAGCGCCCATTTGCAGACCCACCAGCACATCCGCTTCTTCACTTTTGGCCGTGATCATGATGATCGGAATGTTCTTGCAGCCGTCCCTCGACTTTAACTGACGGCACACTTCTAACCCATCGATTTCCGGGAGCATCAAGTCGAGCAAGATCACGTCGGGTTTTATTTTGTCGGCAAAATCCAATGCTTGCAGCCCGTCATAAACCGTGGAAACCTCATAACCTTCTTTCTGCAAATTGTAGCGAATAAGCTCACTGATATCGCGGTCATCCTCTACCACCAGTATGCGCTTAAGAGCCATATCTATGTTCTCTCTGCCGGCAGTATGCGCCCAGGGCGTCTAGCAAGCGGTCCATGTCTGCGACGGTGTTGTAAATATGTGGCGCCACCCGAAGCTTGCCTTTCCATAATGCGGTGAATATCTTCAAAGCATTCAAATATTCGAAAATGCCCTTGTTGTGGGACCGGTCCTTGTGGGAGAAAACCGCGATGTTGGTTCTTTGAGCTCTGGCCGTGGGGCTTATCCAATCAAAATATTTTGCATCCAAACGATCCACCAAATGGTCGATCAAAGTCCGGTTGTGCCGGCCGACATTGGCTAGACCTTTGCCAAGCAGATAATCAATCGAAGCCCGCCAAGGAACAAAATTAAAAAAATTGGCAGTGGCAAAAACATCATAACGCCGCGCGGAATGGTCCTCCCTCAAAGTGATTTCGCCTTCGGAACTTAACTCCCGGGCGTCCATCAACGCCACCCAGTACGCCTGAGGATACGTCAATTGTTCCCGCAGGGTCGGCTTGATCCAACAAAACCCAGTGCCATACGGACCAAGCAGCCATTTGTATCCCGCGCCGATCACGGCATCCACGGGCCATTGAGAGGCATTGAATTCAAATGCCCCCGCCGCCTGTGAAACATTGACGGCAAAAGTAATATTTTTCCGTCGACAAAGCTCTCCAATGGAGACGATATCCAAACTCCAACCACTGAAGGTGTGCACCAAAGGAAGGCACACCACCCGGGTCTTGGAATTGATGGCCGCCTTTATTTCATCGATGGTCAAGACTTCGGCGTTAGGCTTGAGTTGATGCACCTTAACGCCGACCTTACTTAAATGCAGCCACGGCAAAATGTCAGATGGAAAATCATTGCGCATTAACAAAACTTCATCGCCGGTCGTCAGCGGCAAACCGTTGGCCAACAAATGAATGCCGTAGGTAGCGCTGTTTCCCAAAATAATATCGTCGGAGTTGACCTGAATCAGCCGGGCCAACGAATTCTTGAGTTCCCGAGGCACGTGCTGGAATTTGGCAAGGGTGAGCAAATGCACCGCCAGTTTCCAGCTAGCCGCCTCCCTCAAGGATTCAGCCGCCACTTTAGGAATAGGGCCTTCACTGGCGGCATTCAACCAAACGGTCTGACGTTCTAATCCGAAATCGCCGGTGTGGTCGGTCATAGCATAAGGATTTGTTTGCGTATGGATTTAAAAAATAATTTGTCTTTGGGATGTGTCAAGAGATCCTCCACATCATCGGTATAGACCCACTTAGCTTCCGGATGCATAGGGTCGGTTGGTCTCAATTTCAATTCATCGGTCGTAAATAAAAACATGTGGATGGTTTTCAGTTCACTTTGGTCTTCTTTTTGGTCTCCAAGCCCGATTTTATACCGGCTATACGACCCTAAATCTTTGACCAACGTCAGCCGGTGGATCCCAGCTTCCTCCTGAATTTCCCTGGCTGCCGCCTGCAATTTGCTTTCGCCGGCCTCAATGTGCCCCTTGGGCAAAGACCAGGAAGTGCCGCGCTGACTGACGACGAGGATCCTTCCTCTTTTACTTACCACCACCCCGCCGGCGGATTCGGTTTTAGTCATTGCGTGGCGCTTCGCCATAAAATTTCTTTCCGATTGCGATGCGGTCCAGCCCCTTGCTGACCCGCGCGAGGTTAGAATCCCTCAAAGAATACACACAGCCGCAATATTCCTGCTGATAAAAATGTTCCCGTTTGGAAATGTCATACATGCGCTGGGATCCCCCTCCTTTACGCCAATTGTACGTCCAATACGCCATGCCCTTATACCGGGCCGCGGCCCGCTGGCCGCAACCGTTGATTTGGTCCATGTCTTTCCACCGCGACAGTCCCAGCGACGAGGTGATCACCGTAAAGTCATGCTCCTGCGCGTAGAGCGCGGTGCGTTCAAAACGCATGTCAAAACACGCCGTGCACCGTTTGCCCTTTTCAGGTTCGAATTCCAGGCCTTTGACGCGGGCAAACCAATGGTCCGTATCGTAATCCTGGTCGACAAACGGAATATGCATTTTCTGGGCGAACCGGATATTTTCCTGCTTGCGAATTTCATATTCCCGACGAGGGTGGATATTGGGATTATAAAAGAGAATGGTCAGTTCAATACCGGCAGCGGCCATGGCCTCCATGAGTTCGCCGGAACAAGGCGCGCAACAGGAATGCAAAAGCACTCTGCTGGCATTGTTAGGAGGTCGCAATTGATCACATCGCATCGGATTCATAAACTGATAGGCCCGGCATTGCTGCCGGGCCCAGGATTTTTATGCGTTTAAGGGAAGAACTAAACTTTTACAACATTGACCGCTTGTTCACCTTTGGGACCCTGTTGGATGTCGAACTCAACAGCCTGTCCCTCTTCTAAAGTCCTGTAACCTTCAGTCTTGATGGCGGTGTGATGCACAAAGACATCCTTACCGTTTTCCGGGGTGATAAAACCATAACCTTTTTGATTATTGAACCATTTGACTTTACCTTTTGCCATTACTTGCTTCCTCCTTCTTTGTTTCTTGCTAACATTTGCAATTTCTTAGCATCCTTTAAACTGTACCCTACTTTTTCCTTAATGTCAAACAGATTCCTGTAAGTGCTTACTGCCCAATGGCTTGTATATCAGCACTTGGATTCTCAACCTCTGGAGTTTGATTTAAATAGGTGGAAAGCATCCGCCAAGTCCTGACACCCACTTTGCCATCGGCTTTTAAACCGTTTTGAGCTTGAAAAGCTTCAATGGCTTTCTTGGTGCGCGGACCAATCTCCCCGTCCACTTTGCCGTTGTAGAAGCCGGCATTTTTTAAAGCAAATTGGATTTGCTTGGAGGTCGGTTTCCCGGTGGTTTGAGCTTCCACGCCCGGGATCATTTCAGTCTCACTTTGCGCATTGGTGGCCACATTCTCGGCATTCTCAACCAACACGGGCACCGACTCGGCATACGATTGTTCGTCATTTAAAAAGACCACATTTTCCGAAGTCACCCCGCTTAAGCCATCCATGACAGCTTCGTCTTTTTTTCTTTTCCCACAGCCAAAAATCGCCGTGGCCGCAAATACGATGACCAGGAGTAATACAAATTTTTTCATACTTGTCCTTCTTGTTATAGTGGGGTTATAAACAATATAAATATCCTTAATAAATATCTTAGCGCTGTTTGATGCGATGTCAATTGCGTTTCTACAAATTATTGGGTGTAATCAAGCTCTTTTCCGTGGGTCTCTTCCAGATGGACCAAGGCCAAAAATGCCACCACACAACAAAAACCAGCCACGATCAAAGCCCCTGGGATGATGCCGTAGTCCGCCCTCAAGGCCTGGAAACTGAGCGTCAAGGGGACCACTGATCCACGCACAAAATTGGGCACCGTGGTGGCCACGGTGGCGCGGATGTTGGTGCCGAATTGTTCGGCAGCAATGGTCACAAACAACGCCCAATACCCGCTGGCAAAACCCAAACCCAAACAGGTTAAGTAAAACATCGGCAGCGACGGATGCCGGCCGACCAAATATAGCAGCATGAAGGCGGCATTAAGCGCCATAAACACAGCAACGGCTTTTTTATGGCTAGAGAGCATTTGCGATAAGGTGCCGCTCGCCAATCCCCCCAGGGCCAGGCCGACATAAGAAAACATCACCGCTTTCCCGGCGCTAGGGGGTTGCGCCATGCCCAGGGCTTTTCCAAATTCGGGAGCAAAGGTGATCAGGATCCCGATCACAAACCACAAAGGAATGCCGATCAAAATGCAGCGCAGGTATTTTAAAATATTGGCAGCACTTCCAAACAGCAGCATCAAGTTCCCCCGTTTGATCCGGGCGGCGGACGCTTTCTGGAACAGACTGGATTCACTGGCCTTGATGCGCAATAATAAAAGCGCAATGCCCATGCCCCCGCCGACAAAGTACGCCACCCTCCAGTCGCATAAGTCTCCGATCAAGGCGGCCAAGATGGCACCCAGAATGCCGACCACAGCGACGATAGTGGTGCCGTAGGTGCGGGTCTCTTTGGTCATGGCCTCGCTAACTAAGGTGATGCCGGCCCCCAATTCGCCGGCCAGGCCGATGCCTGCGATCAAGCGCAGGAACGCATACATCTCCACGGAATGCACAAACCCATTAGCGATATTAGCGATAGAATACAAAAAAATGGAACCCAACAGCACGGACAAACGGCCCCGCTTGTCGCCTAAAATCCCCCACAGGATGCCACCCAAAAGCATGCCCCCCATTTGCATGTTGAGCAAATAAACCCCCTCGGAGAGCAGGCTGTCGTCAGGGACACCAATGGACCTTAAGCTTTTGATGCGGACGATGCTAAAGAGAATTAGATCGTAGATGTCGACGAAATACCCTAATGCGGCAAGCAGGATGGAAGAGCTGACGGTTTGCTGTCGATTCAAATTTTTACTGAGCGCTCTTGAGTTCGTCCAACGCCTTTTGCAAATAGTCCATGGCAGGTTTGCGATGGCCGCCTAAATCACTGCCAAAATGCTCCAAATTGTGTTTGGCGCGGCTGATTTTATACATAATCTCTTGCATGGAGTGGGTGTTCATGGCACTGAGGGCGTTGGCCGCGCTGGCCTTTCTGGCCGGTGCAGCAGGGCTAACGGTCGTGGAACTGGTTGTGGGGGCCGATTCCGTCGAAGCTGTCGATGTCGTGGTGGGCTCCGTTGCGGGTGCAGCGATCTGAGATGGCGTCGCGGTGCTGTTTAACTGAGTGACCCACTCTGGGAC
>JAKFXC010000063.1 GCA_021731625.1 Candidatus Omnitrophota bacterium | reverse complement strand
TTCCTGCACGAAGGTGCCGCCCACCACCACATTGTCCCCCACCGCCTGGGCCACCCGGCCGCCTTCGCTGGATTGGGTCAACTTGTCTTTGATCAAATACTGGTAATCCGCCACCACATAAATGGGGTTGCCGTCGAGCAAGGAGTTGGCGACAATGGATTCGGATTTGGCGATCATGGACACTGGCTGCCAGAACAGAATGCGGCCTTCCGACTCGTCAAGCTCATAGTCAGCCCCGTTTTTCATTTCTTTGCTGGAGATGACCAGGCCGGTGATTTTATCGCGCACCTCGATGCGGATCTTGTCGGACCCCTGCACCACGTCCTTGTCTTTGAGGAAGTACAAGCTGCCTCCGGTGCCTAAAAACTCATTGTGCGACGGCCGCTGCTGGACCTCGGCATGGAAGACCACCACTTTGCTGCGCGCATCGCCGTAGGTATTGGTCGATAAGGACTCATAGTTAATTTTTCCGCCATAATAATTGCGGCTAAACGCGGCAAACTCAGTGTCCTGAAAATCCAGGGCATAATTGCCCCACACCACCGAGGATTTGTCCCATTCCACCAACAGAAACAGTGGCCCCTGAGTGTTGGCCGCGTCGTAATTAATCGACGATTGGTCGCCGTAGAGCGGGTAATAGGTGTTGGGGTCCAACTGGCGGTACAGGGCTTTTTGTTCGCGGTTGAGATCAAACGACGAGGTCACCAAATATTTGCCCTTGATTTTTCCCTTCAAGTAATAGGCGGCCTGGCCTTCCCGCCAAAACCCGTCCCGGAACTTGTCGCTGGGCTGCGCCGGTTCAATGTTGCCGCGGTTGAAGTTATACCCCACCTTGGCGTCCCCCATGCCCACGAACATAAAATAATCGTCCCCGACTTTCAGAGCCCGGGTGTAGCGTTCCACTCCCGTCGGTGTTGCCGGCGCAGCCGGGGCCGGCCCAATGGCTGGCGGCACTCCTGGTCCTTCCGGTGGTGCAGGACCTTGCTCCTGGCCTTTAGTCCCAACCTCCTCCAGAACATCAGGAATTTGAGGGCCCACCACCTCCAAGGTGTAGTCCCCGTTAGGTAAAATCACTTCCACCGTATCCGGACGGTCACGCCCGTTGATTCCGGCGGTCATCAGTTCCTGCGGGGTCAATCCATAATATTTGGCCACCGGGACTTCGGCAAACACTTTGCCGTCCTTAAGCAGCCGCACGGTGCGGATGTCCTGGCCCTGGCGATTGATTTTCAAAGTCTCTCCGGACACCACAATATTTTGCCGCTCCAAGGCGTTGACGGCGCTTTGGTTTTCCATCCACAAACGGTAGCGCTCGGCCCAGGACTTTTTCCATTCCACATCCTGTTCTTTTTCCTTTTCTTTCTGGTATTCCTCGTCGGTGGCCAACACCCGGATGGCCAGCGGTTTTTCGCGGGTCACGTCTTTGTGTCCTGTCGCGTCGGTGACGGTCAAGACGTACGCGTATTTGCGGTCCGAAAGGATGAGCGTATCGTCGTCACTTCGGCCGTTCCAGCGGATGGGATCATGGATGTTCATGCGGGTGCCTTCAAAGTGTTTGACCACTTTTTGGTTGTCGCGGTCTAGGATCTCCAGGCGCCATTGGTCAATAAAGGGCGAATAATTCGTAAAGAAGCGGATCTCCGCCGCGCGCACCAGGGTGCCGTTATACATCAAGATGGTTTCCGCATTCGGGTCGGGCCCCTCAGGGATGGCGCCGGCGATCAGTTCCTGCGCATTTGGCAGCGTTACTTCACTGCCGTCGGTATGGCTGAACACGGCGGCATTCAGGCGTGGGGCCGGCCGGTTGCGGTCTTGAGTGAGGGCAATTTTTTCGTTGAAGAACTGGGCTTCCTTGCCCACCGCCTGCGCCCGGTCCACATTGACCCCAAAATTGACCTTCACAATAAGTCCCTGGGTGACGTCAATGGTTACGGCCTTCTCGGTGGTCAAAAAGACCCCGGGCGGCAAGGTGCGCTCATCCAACCTCAAAATATGCCGGCCCGGCAGAACGCCCGGAAGGGTGAATTTTCCGTCGCGGTCCGTGGTCACCACGGTGCCGTCCTCGCCGATCAGTTGCACATTAGGCACCGGCTTTTCAATGATGGTGGTCGATTCCGTCGCATCATACTCCGGCGCGTCCTGCACCCCATTTTCATTCAAATCATAAAATACTTTGCCTATGACGGTGCCTAAATCAAACAGGGGATCCATGACCACTTTGACCGATTTTTTGGCGTGGTTGGAAATGGGCAGGCCGCTGCGGTACCTGGCCACGGCGTCATTTTCATAAGTGCCTGGCACCACCCCGCTGCCGACCACCAATTGATACCGCAACACCGTGGTCGCCCCAGGAGCTAGCGTTGGGATGGTAAATAACAGCGGCCGGTTTCCCTGCGGATCAAGGATCGGGGTCCCGTCGAGTAACACCCGGTTGGACAAATATTTAAATCCGGCGGGGATGCGGTCCTGGATGAGGAACTCCGTCACCGGCGCGCCGGAAATATTCTGGATAGAGATCGTGTAGGTGACCACGTCCCCGATCCTCACTTCCGCCTTGTTGGCATCTTTTTCAATGCGCACCAAAGCGACGCTAACGTCCATGGGATGGTCGATTTCCAGCACGGCATTGGCCACGGTAAATTGCTCTCCCTTAGACCCGGTGGTCACGGCGCGGCCGGTCGGGAATGTGGTTAACTGCGATGGGTACTGGTAAGTCTGCTCTCCGACGGTCATATAGTAGGTGCCGTTGGCGGCCAAAAAGAAATAGGACCCGTTGCTGCCGGTGGAAAACGGATTGGTGTCAGCGCAGTCTATGTCCCTTAAGATGGTGATATTCCCGTTGCTGTCGCAACTGCTGGTCTGCGCCAACTGGTTGTCCGAGGCCCGGAAAAGGGACACCGTGGCCCCGCGGATCAGGGTGTTGGCCGAAGAATCGAATACCACGCCATAAGGATCAGTCAGGCTGATCGTCAACAAGTTGCTGGAGACCCCGTTGACGATGACGGAAATGTAATTGGTCCCCTTGCCGAGCGCGGTGCTGTTGGCAAGAGCGAAATCCCCCAGGGCGTTGACCGCACCGGTGCCGACGCTGGAAAGCATCAAGGCGCCATTGGCATCATTGGCCATGAGGGTGACCGTTTCACTGGCCTTACCGCTGCCCCTGAAGGTGATCGTGGCCCCACCCACCCGCTGGCTGTTGACGGGGGAAGAGATCTGCGGCACCACATTCGACGACGGTGTGGCCACGGCCGTCACGTCATTTCGCAAACCAGGGACCTCGACGCCCAAACCGTTTAGAATATACGGGATCAAATAATTGTCACTGGCGGCCGTGCTCACCCTAAGCTGCACGCCGGAGGTCACGCTGGTCGTCCCGTCGCTGTCACCGTCCACGCCGAAGACCACGCGGAAATTGCCGTTGGCGTGGGAAGTGGTGGTGGCCACAATGACGTCGGTCCCGGTAGTGTCCTTGCCCCTGATCCGGAGGTTGGTGTTCGGTGGCGCCACGCCGATAATGACCGGAGTCTGGCCAATGGTCTTCTCATCGGCCGGCACCGTGATGGACAACACTAAGAACAACCAGTTGGAATTATTGCCCCCGCCATTGGTGCAATTCAAACAGGTCACGGTGTTGGTGAGCGCATTGGAATCGCTGACGGTGACTTGGCTGACGGTCTGGGCGCTGCCGGATAAGGTCAAGTTCCAGGCCGTGCCGGGTGAGGTGGAACCGAGGATCATGGGTGTCCCCGTGACCCCCTCCACCGTCAGGATGTGCGTGATGGTCTGATTGCTGCCGGCGGTGAAATTGATTTGCTTACCCCCAACCGTGGAGTACAAATCGTAAAAAGTGGTGTCGCCGGTCACCGTGGCCGTTGCCGCGGTGTCGAGTGTGACGCGGCCGCTGGAATGGGTGAAGGTTCCCGCCGCATGACTGAAGCTGCCGGCCACGGTAAAACTTTTCCCTGTGGTTGGTGCGATCAAAACGCCGGTGCCTGAAATGGTCACATTGCCATTGGCATCGATATTCCCGTTGGTCGCCGTCAAGGTGCCGGCGCTAATGGCCATGTTCCCCGCAACACTCATCGTGTTGGTGTTGGTGGAGATGTTCAAATTACCCCCCGAAATTGTCAAAGCCCCTAAAACATTGACATCGGCCGTGCGCAAAAATGTTCCCAGGTTGGTGGCGTCACTGATCACTAAATCGTAATACTCATTGGTCAGGATACTGTGGCTGGTGGGGTCGGTGATCTTGATGGTGAAGGGCCCTGCTCCGCCGGTGCCTAAATACGTAAAATTCCCGGAATTCGTGTCTATGGTGGTGATTTCAATGGTCTCGGTCCCTAAGGCGCGCACAGAACCTTCGTTGGCAAAGGTGCCGGTGACGGTCAGATTATTGCCGTTTAAAGTCAAGGTTTCGTCGGCCGCGGTGATGGACAAATCAATCAGCGTCACCGCGGCGGTCAATGTGGGTTTGACAGCCGTACTGGGCAAAACGGCGCTGTCGATCGACGTCGGCACCAGCCCCAGGTTCCAATTGGTGGCAACGCTCCAATCCGTCGAGGTGGTGCCAGTCCAGGTGACTGTGGCGCCGCCAAAAATCCAATTGGTGTTATTGCCCGAGTTGGTGGACGTGCGCGCCACCAACATCACCCCGCCGGTGGCATTACTGTTGATGACGTTGACATAGCTAATGCTTTGGGTCCCTCCCGCCGTCAGCACTAAATTGGCCTGCGTGGGTGACGAGCTGCTGACAATGCTCAAGAGCTGGCCGACCGCGCCGCTTAACGTCAAATTGTTGCTGACCGTTTGCGTCACGCTGGCCGGCAAGGTCAATGTGGCGGCCGCAGCCACCACTTTGCGCAATTGATAAAAGGTGGTGGCCCCGCTTAAACTTTGGTTGGTGCCGTCTAAAGTGACTTTGCCGCTCGAGGTTGTGAAGGTCCCACCGGAATTTGTCCAGTTCCCGGCCACGGTAAAGCCGGTATTGCTCGTTGAGGATGGAGCGGTAAAGACACCGCTGGAGATCACCACCGCGCCGTTGGCATCAATGGTGCCGTTGGTGGCGGTCAAGGTCCCTCCGTCAATGGTCATGGTGCCTTCAACCACCAACGCATTGGAATTCGTCGAGGTGTCCATGGTCGCGCTGGTAACGTTGAGGGTCCCTTTGACGTGTAGCGCCGCCGCGGTGCGGAAAATGTCCTGGGTGGCGTGGGTATCATTGATGATTAAATTGAAATAATCATCGGCGCCGAAATCTTTGATGGTCATGATGTTCTGGGTCCCATCGTCGTTGCCCACATAAGTAATGGTGCCCTGGGAGGTGTCCATGGTGCCGAAGGTCATGGTTTCGGAGCCAAAAAGTGTAATGGTGCCGTTATTGGTAAGCACACCGGAGACCACCATGTTCTTTCCGTTTAAGGTAGTGTTCGAACTGGCGTTGGTGGTCAGCGCCGTTAAGGCCACGTTGGTGGCCAAAATCGGCTGCCGCGCGGTATTGGCGATGACGGCCGTGTCGTCGGAATTGGGCACTAATCCTAAGTTCCAGTTGGTGGTGGTGTCCCAGTCGGTGGACGTGCCGCCGGTCCAGGTGATCGTCACGCCGCCAAAAGTCCAGTTGTTGTTATGTCCGGAATTCGTCCAGGAGGTGCGGGCCACCAAACCCACCCCGCCCCCGGCATCGTTGTCCTGCACGTTGACATGGTTAATGCTTTGTGATCCTCCGGACTGCAAAGTCAAATTGGCATATGTCCCCGGCGTGCTGCTAACTAAACTCAACTGCTGTCCGGAGGCACCGCCAATGGTCAAGTCATTGGTCACCGTCTGGGTGGCGCCGGCGGGAAAGGTCAGTGTGGCGGCAGCCGCCACAACTTTACGGAACTGGTAGAACGTGGTGGAACCGCTCATGGTCTGGCTGGTGCCATCCAGCGTGACCTTGCCGTTGGATGGTGTGAAGGTGCCGCCGGAACGGGTCCAATTGCCGGCCACGGTAAAGCCGGTATTTGCCGTCGAGGATGGTGCGGTCAAAGTGCCGCTGGAGATGACCACTGCCCCGTTCGCGTCTATGGTTCCGTTGGTGGCGGTCAAGGTGCCTCCGTTAACGGTCAAGATGCCTCCCACCGTTAAGGCATTGCTGTTGGTGGAAATATTCATGGTGCTGGCGGTGACGCTTAAGTTTCCGACTGTGGTCAAACTTCCGTTGGTGATAAACGTGTCCGGCGTGACATTGGCATCGTTGATGACTAAATGGTAATAATCTGTGGCCCCAAAATCCTTGATGGTGATGGTGGCACCGGTGTTTGTGCCCAGGTACGTAAATGTCCCAGGGTTGGTGATATCCTGGGTAAAGGTTAATGTCTCACTGCCCCGCAGTTTGACATTGCCGCTGTTGGTCAGTGCCGTGGTGACGGTCAAGTTTCGTCCACTCAAGGTCAGTTCCGAACTGGCCTGCAACGTCAAATTAGCAACCACCACATTGGTCGACAAGGTGGGCTGATAAAGAACCGTACCGCCAATGGGAGGAATGGTGATGGTGTCTCCTGGGGCCGGGGTCACCCCTCCGCTCCAGTTGAACGGATCGTCCCAATCCGTCGACACGGTGCCTTCCCAGGTGAAGGTGCCGTTACCGAAACTCCAGTTGGTGTTGTTCCCTCCATCAGTCGAAGTCAGTCCTGCAACCAGTGTCCTGCCGGTGGCATTGTTGTTTTGCACATTCAAATACGCCATGCTCATGGCGCTGGGGGCGGGCAACAATTTCAATTTGGCCTGGGCATTGGCGCCGCTTTTTTGCAGGGTCAATAGATTGCTGGCGGCCCCTCTCAGGGTCAATAAACGCGAGACGCTGGTTTCGTCGGCCCCATCGGCGGAAAATGTCAACGTGTCTGTGGTCGAGGTAGATTTGGTAAAATTATAAAACGTGGTGGATCCGGTCACGGTCTGGTTGCTGCCGTCGAGCGTTACCGTTCCGGTGCCGGGGGTGAAGGTGCCGCTGTTCGTCCAGTCTTTAGCAACCGTCATGTTGATGCCGTTGGCATCAAAGGTGCCGGCGGTGTTGCTGAAGCTGTTGTTGATGTCCACCAGATTCGTCGAGATGGATGTGGTCCCGGAGCCGGTATGCCTTAAGTTATAAAAAGCATTAGCCAACCCGCCGGTGTTTAAGGTCTGGGCGCCGGAACCGTTAAACGTGATCGTGCCGGTGCCGGAAGTAAAGACACCGGAGCTGAGCCAGTTACCCGACAGGGTGATGGAACCGGTGGTGGTTTGAAGGGTCCCGGCGTTGGTGACGTCGCCTGGGACAATCAGCGAGCAAGAATTGACGTTTACAGTGCAGCTGGCGGGGATGGTGATACCTGCGGCAAAGGCGGCGGATGACCATAAAAAGCTAAAAAAAGAATAGACAGCGACGAGAAAAATGAAAATTAAATATCTATATGACGAAAATAATTTGGAAGTCATTTTAGACTATTAGTAGTAATACTAATAGTTCTTTCAATGTGCATATATACTTCTGCGCACACAAGACTATTTTATTTAATAAGGGGGGCCACTCAATGGAATTATGAGTTATTTTTGCAAATGGCTAAAAGCGGGCAAAAACCATCCCGGTTTTTATCCGGTTTTTATCCGGTTTTTATTTCGGTGTGAAAAGTTTGATTTTGATGGTTTGGGAAAGAGGAGCGGCTGCGTTGCTGGATGCTTCATTGGCGCCGTCGCCGCTGTAGGTGGCAACCACGGCGTGCGTGCCCACATTCAAACTGCTGACGGCACAGGTGGCCGTCCCTCCGCCGATCGGCCTCGCAGAGCAACCGGAAATCGGACTGCCGTTCTCGGTAAAGCCCACCGTTCCCGTCGGCGTGGCGCCACTGACGCTGGCGGTGAAGGTGACATTATCGCCCATGGTGGACGGGTTCAGAGAACTACTCACCGAGGTGCTGGTGAGCCTTTTATTAATCGTCTGGGACAAAGGCCCGCTGACGGAAGGCAAATTGTTAGCATCGCCGCTGTAAGAGACCCTGATCGTGTGCGTGCCGGCACCCAAATTGCTTACGGTGCATTGGGCCCGGCCTCCAGAAACTGTCACCGACGCGCAAACATTGATCGTTGCACTACCGTCGAGAAATACCGCCGTTCCGTTGGGGGCTACCCCGCTGATCGTGGCGGTCCAAGTGACGCTGTCCCCGGCAAACGACGGGTTTAAGGAACTCTCCAGAACTGCCGAGCTTGGTTTCTTGTTGACGTTTTGGACCAACGTGTTGCCAAGCGAAGCCGTGTTGTTGGCATCTCCGTTATAAAAAGCAGACAGGCTGTGGGACCCTGAATGAAGTATTGTAAAACTGCATTGGGCGCTGCCAGTGGTTACGGCAACGGCTGAACAGCCGACGATCCCGGATCCACCGTCGGAAAAGCTGACGGTACCCGTGGGCGTCAAGCCGCTCACGGTGGCTGTCACGGTGATGCTGTCGCCGACGACCGACGGGTTGACCGGACTACTTAAGACCGTGAAGGAAGACTTTTTATCGATGGTTTGTGCAAAAATGCTGCTGGCCGAAGCGGCATTGGCCGCATCGCCGCTATAGAGCGCTATCAGGTTGTGGACTCCGACGCTCAAATTGTTGACCGTGCAACTGGCACTGCCATTGCCGGCGACTGCCACCGCGGTACAGCCGGGGATCGTGGTGCCGGCATCGGTAAAGCTCACGGTGCCGCCTAAATTGGTTCCGGTCACGGAGGCGGTTAACGTCAGTGCTGCTGAGACCATGGATGGATTTGCTGAGCTTGACATCGTCGTGGTGGTGGCTCTCTGGGTAATGACCTGCGTGAAGATGCCGCTGCTGGAGGGTGGATTGACGGTGTCCCCGCTATAGTTGGCGACTAACGCATGCGGGCCTAAATTTAGAGTTGCACTGGTGCACTGCGCCTTGCCATCCGCATCCAACGGCACGGCATCGCATCCAGACAAAGAATTCTGTCCTTCCATAAAACTCATCGTTCCCGACGGAGCGACCCCGATCACGGTGGCCGTCAACGTCACCGCCGCGCCTCGCGCCGCAGGATTTAAGGAGCTCTCCAGGGACACCACGGTCACCGGCGCAATGGTCTGCAGTAATGCACTACTGCTCGAAGGCGCATGAGCTGTGTCCCCGCTATAAGAGGCCACGATGGTGTGCGGTCCCAGGGTGAGCGTGCTGACGCTGCAGGCTGCTGTGTTACTGATCAAGACCAAAGCGGCGCAGCCGGAGATGTTGATGCCGCCATCTGTGAAGCGAACCGTTCCCCCCGGTGATAAGCCAGCCACCGTGGCTGTTAAGACCACGTTGTGGTTTAACGAAGCAGGATTGAGTGAACTGTTAAGCGACGTGGTGGTGGTTTTTTTGTTGACCGTTTGGGGCAAGGCGTTGCTGGTGGAAGACGCATTCGTAGCGTCGCCGCTGTAAAGGGCACTGATGCTGTGGGTGCCCACCCCAAGACTCGCCACCGTACATACGGCCGAGGCATTGACGACCGGGACCGCCGCGCATCCGCTGATGGCATCGCTGCCGTCGTTAAATCTGACCGTGCCCGTCGTAGATACACCAGTTATGGTGGCTACCAGGCTCAACCCATCGCCGAACATGGAGGGGTTCAAAGAGCTGCTTAAATTTGTGCCGCTGGATTTCTTGTTAACGACCTGCACCAGCGTGGGACTGCTCGACGTGGCGTGATTGGCATCACCGCCGTAAGTCGCCACCAGGTTGTGGTTACCCGCCCCGGAGAGAACCAGCGTGCATGTGGCGGACGCATTGCTCAGCCCGACGGCCGCGCAATTGACGATGCTTACTCCCCCGTCGGAAAACGCCACTGTTCCGGTCGGCGTGTTGCCGCTCACCTGGGCGTTCAACGTGATGGTGTCGCCCACGGTCGACGGATTCACAGAACTGCTCAAAGTGGCAGTGGTTGATTTTTTATCGACGGTCTGGCTAAGCACCGTGCTCGTAGACGGCGCATTATTGGCATCGCCGCTGTAAGATGCCGTTATAACATGCACGCCGCGACTTAAAGAAGCTGTGCTGCATTGGGCTGGCCCGCTGCTCAAACTCACCGACGCACATCCGCTGATGGCCACCCCACCATCCTTAAAGCTGACCGTGCCGGTAGGCGCGTTGCCGGTAACTATGGCGCTAAAGGTAACCGCACTGCCAAAGATGGAAGGATTTAAGGAACTAGTTAGCGCCACAACAGTTGATCCATTGCTCACCGTCTGCGCGAGCACCGGGCTCGTTGAGCCGGCATTAACGCTGTCACCACTGTAAGAGGCGCTTAAATTATGTGCTCCGACGCCAAGAGTGCTCACTTTGCATTGCGCACTGCCATTGCTGATGGTAACAGCAGAACATCCATTAATGGTCGTGGCGCCAGCTAAAAAGCTGACGGAGCCGGTAAGCGCGCTGCCGGTGACATTCGCGGTCAAGGTAATCTCCGCTCCCACCATCGAGGGGTTCAGCGAACTGCTCAAACTGGTGCTCGTCGATCTTTTATTGACCACCTGATTGAAAGCTAAACTGCTGGCCCCGGCATTGGTATTGTCCCCGCTATAGGCCGCCACAATGCTGTGCCCCCCCACGCTCAATGACGTTAATGTGCATTGGGCGCTGCCGCTGGCTACGGCCATGGCCGTGCAGCTGCCAAGGCTAGTCCCTCCGTCGCTAAAGCTGACCGTCCCGGTGGGGGTTTGACCGGCCACGGCAGCGGTCAAAACCACACTGTCGCCGATGGTCGCGGGGTTAAGTGAGCTGGTCACAGTCACCGTGTTGGCTATTTTGTTGACCACCTGGGCCAACGGACTGCTGCTGGAGGCAACATTGTTGCCGTCCCCGCTGTACGCTGCCAAAATTGCGTGGGTCCCGGCAGTAAGCGTATTGACCGTGCAGGTGGCTGAGGAATTGCTTAAAGCCTTGGTGGAGCACCCCGTAATCGCAATACCACCGTCGGTGAAGCTCACGGTCCCGGTTGGCGAACTGCCGCTGACGGTGGCGGTGAATGTGACATTTGCCCCGATGGTGGAGGGATTGAGCGAGCTGGTTAAATTGGTACTGGACACCGGTTTGTTATTGACGGTCTGATTAAGCGTGGCGCTGGTGGATCCGGTATTAGAATTATCGCCGCTGTAGACCGCTGCCATGGGATGTGTCGCCACACTTAAACTGCTGATGGTGCACTGGGCCGTGCCATTGGTAAGACCCACGGCCGAGCAGCCGCCCAGAACGCTGCTGCCTTCATTAAAGCTCACCGTCCCGGTCGGGGTGGACCCCACAACCGTGGCTGTCAAGGTCACACTGTCCCCCAACATGGAAGGATTGACTGAGCTGCGAAGCGTCGTCGTGCTTGGCATCTTAAAAACCGTCTGGGTCAAAGGATTGCTAGTCGATGCGCCATTGGTGGCGTCGCCGCTGTAGGTGGCCTCAAGGATGTGGATGCCAAGACTTAAAGACGTCAATGTGCATGTGGCGCTGCCGCTCGCCACCGCAACCGCAGAACAGCTGCCAATGCTGCTTCCTCCGTCGGTAAAGCTCACCGTCCCGGTCGGCGATTGGCCGGCAACGGTCGCGGTCAACACAACAGTGTCACCTAACGCCGATGGGTTAAGTGAACTCGAAAAACCTACGGTGGTGGGTCTTTTATTAACGGTCTGAATCAAGGGCGGACTGCTAGACGCGCCATTGGTGCTGTCGCCGCTGTAGGTGGCCACAATGCTGTGCGTGCCGGTACTTAAATTGCTTAAAGTGCATTTGGAGCTCGACAAAGCCACGGCGGTGCAGCCGGTGATTGGACTCCCTCCGTCGGAAAACCCAATCGTGCCGGTGGGGGACTGCCCCGTCACGGCGGCGGTAAACACCACGCTGTTTCCGGTGATCGAAGGGTTCAGCGAACTAACGATAGTGACGGACGTTGATTTTTTATTAACGGTCTGGATCAAAGCCGGGCTGCTGGATACGGCATTGAGGCCGTCGCCGTTGTAAGTGGCAACTATAGAGTGCGCTCCCTGGCTAAAGTTGCTCACCGTGCATTTGGCACTGCCACTGCCCAAAGCCACCGCCGAGCAGCCACTGATCGTGGTTGCTGCGTCGACAAATCTGACCGTGCCCGTCGGCGCTGCGCCCAGAACATTGGCAGTCAACGTCACGCTATCGCCAACCATGGACGGGTTAAGCGCGCTTATCAAAACAGTTGTGCTGGCATTCTTGTTGACCACCTGCAAAAATTGAGCGCTGGACGCCGCATTGTTAAGGTCGCCGCCGTATGTCACAACGATGGTATTTGTCCCCACCGTTAAATTGGTCACCGAGCAGGCCGCCGCGCGGTTGACCAGTGCCAGGTTCGAGCATCCGGCAAGGACGGTGGTACCCTTAACGAACGTGACTGTTCCCGTTGGGCTTGTTCCGTTGACCGTGGCTGTCAAGGAGACGCCCTCACCAATGAGGGACGGATTAGATGAACTCGAAATCGTAATGCTGGTTGTTTTTTTACCAACCGATTGAGTCAAGGTGCTGCTGGTTGAGCCATTATAGTTGATGTCACCGCTATAGATCGCCTTAATGGGGTGCGACCCTACGGTCAGAGTATTGACATCGCATTGGGCCTTGCCATCAGCAACCGCGACGCCCGTGCAGCTGCTGATTAGGTTAACTCCGTCGGTAAAGTTAACCGACCCGCTGGGCGATGGCCCTGTGAGGGTACCCGCGATGGTGGCAGTCAAAGTTACGTTATCGCCATAGATCAATGGATTAAGCGAACTGGCCAAGGTAGTGCTGGAGATTAGTTTGTTGACGGTTTGCACCAGCGCAGGGCTGACAGAATTTAGGTTGTTGGCATCGCCGCTATAGGAAGCAATGATTGAATGAGGGCCGGCACTCAAATTGCTGATGGTGCAGGCGGCCTTTGTGGCGGCAACCGGTATTGCCAAACAGCCGGAGAGCACATTGCTGCCTTCTGTAAAGCTGACAGTGCCACTGATCGCTGCGGCCCCTGTCACGGTGGCGGTGAAGGTCACCGGACCCGCGAGCGCAGACGGGTTCGTCGAGCTGGCCAAGATTGTGTTGGTGGCCGTTGCCGCTTTGTTGCCCACAATTTGGGACAAGAACCCATTGGAGGCCAAATTGTTCGCGTCTCCCCCATACGCGGCGGTAATGGCGTGTGTTCCCACACTCAAACTGTTTAAGGTGCACGCAGCGCTGCCGCTTAACACCGCCACGGCAGAGCAGTTGCCAATCGCCGTACCTGCTTCGGTAAAGCTCACCGTCCCCGTCGGTGATTGGCCGTTGACCGCTGCCGTCAAAGTCATAGTGTCACCGGCCACGGAAGGATTCAGCGAACTGGACAAGACCGTGGTGGTGGCGTTTTGACCCACGGCCTGGTTTAATGCCACTGAAGCTGATCCCGCGCTATTGGCATCGCCGCTATACGCTGCCACGATTGGATGGATCCCTAAAGCTAGATTGCCCACCGTGCAGGATGCCTGGTTGCTAACCAGAGCCACCGCCGAACATCCGCTGAGTGAACTGCCCGCATCGATAAAATTGACTGTCCCACTCAAACCCGCGCCAGTAACCGTGGCCGAAAATGTGACCGCCACTCCGCCGCCGGAAGGGTTGAGCGAACTAACCAGCGAGGTGGTGGTGGATTTTTTATTGACCAGTTGGGACAACGGTGCGCTCGCCGAGCCGGTATTTTTGCTGTCTCCGCCATAGGTCGCGGTGATGTTGTGCGTGCCCACGCTTAAATTACTAACCGTGCAGCTGCCTTGGCCACTCACCAGGGCCACTGAGCTGCAGCCGCTGATGGCAACGCCGGCATCCGTAAAGCTGACCGTCCCCGTCGGTGATTGGCCGCTGACCGTGGCAGTCAAGGCCACGCTGTTGCCAAAGGTGGCAGGATTTGCCGAACTGCTCAAAGCCGTTGTGCTGGCACTCTTGCCAATCACTTGAGACAAAGGTGTTGAACTCGAGCCGCCATTATTGGCATCGCCGCTGTAGGTGGCGGTGATTGGATGTGTGCCTAACGTTAAAGTATTGGTCGTGCATTGGGCATTGCCCGCACTCACGGTCACCGCGGAGCACCCGGTAATGGCACTGCCGGCATCCGTAAAGCTCACCGTCCCCGTCGGCGATTGGCCGGTGACTGTTGCCGTCAGCGTCACGTTGATACCTACCCCGGCGGGATTAAGCGAACTCGCTAAGGTCGTCGTGCTGGTCCCCAGCGGCCTGGCAATGATATTGACATCTAAAGTGCTCTCGCTGGTGGCCTTGGTGTCATCAACCCTTAAGATCCAATGATACGCGGTCCCCGCCGAGGCAGCCCCATAAGAGAATGTCGCGGGAAGGATGGTTCCGGTGCCGGACGTAAATATAGTTTCCGTCGGCGAGCCATTAAGAGTGTAGATCCATTTCCAATTAAGGGTGTCCCCTTCTGCATCTGAAGCTGACCCGGAATATCTGACCGTCGTATTGGGATAAAATTGCAACCCTGGTGCTGCCGGATCAACGTCCCCCGTGTCCGCGTTGATGGCTGAAACGTGCGGTGGAGTATTAATCGGGGGGGCGCCTACCACCTTCTCCACCCACCTAGTCGTGCTCCAGCCGGTGGTTGGATTAGGGACCTGGCTGTTTGCCAGATAAGCCACTTGCACATAAGGCAGTGTGGAAGGCGTTGCCAGCTGCAGCACCGTTCCCTGCGCCAATATGGGCTGCTCTACCAGGAACGGCCCACCTGGGGCCGACGTGAGGTTGAGTTTTCCCGCGCTGGCGCAAACCTGCACCCTATCGCCCGGATTGAATGTTTTGTCTTGACCGCAGCCTCCTCCTCCCGAGGTGCCCACAGTCACAACAGCATCTCTAGGGGTTGATCCGCCTGGCCCGGAACAGGTCAACGTATATGTGGTGGTTATAGACGGAGTGACGGCAAGGGTGCCGCTGATGGCCTTGGTTCCCGTCCAACCGCCGCTGGCGGTGCAGCTGGTGGCGTTGGTGCTCGACCAGGTCAAAGTGCTGCTGCCGCCGGATGTAACGGTGGGTGGGTTAGCGCTAAAGTTTAAAATTGGCGTACTAGCGTTTTGTACAGTGTATGTTGCGGAACTAACTTGACTATTGGTCAAGCCGCTTTTAATGGCGATCGCTTTAATGGTTGTTGAGGCTGTCACTTGAATTGGACCGCTATATAATGTTGAACTTGTGGTAGGCGTACTGCCATTAGTGGTGTAAAAAATTTGGGCTCCGGAGGTTGAGGTGGAAAGACTAACCGGCGTTGGGCCGGAGATGTTTCCAGCTGCAGGGCTAAACGAGGGCGCAACTACTGTCCCACTACCCCCTCCTGTTAGGGGTGCTAACATTTGCTCTTGTGTCCAGGCGCCGTTGGCATCGGAACCTGCACCAGCGTCGTATTGGACCAACCACCAAATAAAATTGTCCTGAAGATTATTGATACGGCCACCGATCACAGTGCCTTGATCACCGGAGCCATGCGTGCCTAAACTGCTGCTATTGATATCGGCAGATTTGCGAACCGTGGCGGCTGCTGTCCCCGACACTTGCACCCGAGCGCCGACAGTGAATTTAGGGTTGGCTGGAAGTCCGTTAATAATATTAGCCGTGCTTAACCATCCGTCGGTGCCTGAATTAAAGTCGACATTCACGTAATCCGAGTCGCCATCAAAGTTAAACGGTCCATCAATCACGGAACCAGCGGAGCCTGTGGGCTGTGTGCCAACAAAGACTCCACTATTGTCCCAAAACGAATACAACTTGATCGGGCCATTCCAACATATAGACACGTTTTGGCCCTTCGCAATGTCTTTGCGGATGCGACAGCCATCCCCTCCAAACGACGCAGACACATTTTTGTCCGCGGTCATCGTGACGGTGCATAGAAATGGCTCATTGTTGTTGGTTGGATCACAATCTCCGGACCACCGGTCGTAATAACCGCTTTGCGACATATCCGGGGCGTGCAACCTAACCGCGGTATTTGTATTGTAATGCCTGACGCACGGGTAAACGCTGCACGCTGACAAACCATCAATATCCGGTGGTTCCATAGCAATGGTCACCCCGTTAACAGCATTGGTCGCATTGATGGTCAGGGTCTTGGTCGTGCCAGAACCCGTGCCTGGCGCAGACGTCGTGGCTGACACATTGGTTGATTGTGTTGACGTATTGGAAGCTGCGTCATAGGCTGCGACGGTATACTGGTAAGTGGTTGATGGCGTAAGGCCGGTATCGCTAAATGAATTGGTTATCGTCGTCCCTGTGGGCGTTGTACTGCCATTGCGATAAATATTATATCCAGCAACACCCACATTATCGGTAGATGCCGCCCAGGCCAAGTTGATTTGTGTCGAGGAAGCAGCTGTAGCGCTAAGACCTGTGGGTACGCTAGGGGCTTGAGTATCTGGAGCAGAAACATTCACAATACATGTTGCGCTTGTCCCATTACCTGATACCGTCACGGTTTTGCTGCCAGTACTTGAGAATACCGTCGAGAATGTGGCCCCAGTGCCGCTGGCAGGATTGCCGCCAGGCGCACTCCAACTAAAGGTGGTACCTGATGTGCCGCTAGCCGTCCAGGTGGCGTTATTACCTTGAGATGCATTTTGATTCACCGGCGAACAGCGGGTTGAAATCACACCGCCATATTCATACGCTCCCAAATCAATGCCGCCGCTGCGAAGGGCTCCCTCTTTATCAGTTGTGTACCCATTAGCAAATCCGGCATTGATCGCAGGACTTGCACTTTGAAGTTTGGCAAAATTGGGATCATTGGGATTCACAGAAACAAACTTTGGATCTTGGTTAAAAATATTACCAACCGTCAACGGTAAGACTATTGGATATGAGTTATTATCAATTTCCTTATTTGACGATGCGCTCACAATTAAATTATTTCGAATCATATTTTGGTCCGTATAAGGACAGGGGGCTGTATTAGAACCACAGGCATTATTAACGATCCCTCGAGGTAAACCAACAATGATATTGTTTTCAACCAATGATCCATGCCAACCGGTCTTAATATAAATCCCCGCATCGATACTATCAGGTCCCTTCGGGCCTACAATGATGGTATTGTTAAAAATCTTGTGCTGATTGTATGGGTTGACGCTGGAACCCAACGAATTAGCATTAATTTCGGCCTGACAACCGTTGTTATATAAGACAGTGTTATAAACTTGATGATTGTATCCGCCTCCCATATCAATACCATAACAAGCGTTATCGTGGACGTATGAATTCCTGACGATATTATTAGGTCCATCGGGCCCCACACCAGTCCCGGCATTTTTATAGATTTCACAGCCATCGCAGGTATTACCCCCAGTGTGTAAATACCAACCATGCAAAAATTTCGATGCCGAAATATCACGGGCATTCTCACCATTGATCATATGCGTGTTAAAGGGAATCCCGCAATGATGTATTTTAAAATTCTTAAATTCAAATTCATTTTGATGAAGATTCCCTTGAGGATCATATTCCCATTCCCCGCCTATACCAGGCTGAGCAAAACAACTGCTCGCCGAATTCTTAAATTCCCCATTTAAAAATTTAAAATGTTTTTGGGTCAATTCATAGCCATAGGTTGTGGTGTTGGCTATAATATTGCCATTAATGCCGCGGGCATCAAATATAATCCCATCAAAAATTACATAACGCACTGGTCGTTCATAACCCCCTGCAGCATCAATAATCGACGGCGTTAAATTTCCTCCGGAACGGTCTAGCCGCACATATAATGGAGCACTTCCGCCCCCTGACCAGCAATTTTCCGGGTATCCGCCAGCCGGATAACCAACCGCCACACACTCTGCAACCGTCGGGGCCCCTACGCAATCTAAACCGCCACACGATGGGCTCTGCATTTGGGCCACAGTTTTGCTTGCGCCCGGATTCAGACCACGGATTAACCACACTTGTTCTCCTTGGGCCGCCTGTATAATAAAGGGCGCGTTCCAAGATGAGCCGGTTGGCAAAAGCGTATCATTGCCATTCTTCAAACCATTGACTGTATCATAGGCGCCGTTTCTTAAAATCACTTTTGATCCAGCCCCATTGGTGCCGATCGTCCTTAAAGCTTTTTGCAATGTTTTAAACGGTTGAGATTCTGTACCTGGATTTGTGTCGCTACCGTTTTGAGGCCCTCCCGGCACCAGCACTGAGCAATTGACATCACCACAAACCTCACCGCTAGCCACATAATACGTTCCTGCTGTTCCAGTTCCTGGATCTGTCGGAGTTCCCCCCCCAGTAACGCTAATGGCGGCTGATCGGGCCACATCCGTATATCCATCATTGAGCAAGAAACGAAAATCATATGTTCCATTAGTGGTGGGCGCTGTCACATTCATGGTCCCTGATGTTGCCCCATTTGTGTATTCCCACTTACCAACAGCGTTATAACCGCTATTAGGATCCCCCGCGCGGACCAAGGCAATCCAATCCTTGCACGGTGTTTGCGCACAAGGTAGTGCGGTCCATGATACGGAAATATTTCCGCCAACTTCAACACTCGTGGCAGCAACGCTCAAGGAATATTGAGTGGTCGTAGTGTTCACCGTTACCCCAACACTTTTGGTATCACTTGCTCCGGATGCTCCATCACATTTGAGCGTATAGGTGGCTGTGGCTGTTGGATTGACTGTAAACGTGCCGTTGGTGGCTTTGGATCCCGTCCAACCTCCGCTGGCAGTGCAGCTGGTGGCGTTGGTGCTCGACCAAGTCAAAGTGCTGCTGCCGCCGGATGTAACGGTGGGTGGGTTAGCGCTAAAGTTTAAAATTGGCGTACTAGCGTTTTGTACAGTGTATGTTGCGGAACTAACTTGACTATTGGTCAAGCCGCTTTTAATCGCAATAGCCTTAATGGTCGTTGTGGCAGACAGTTGAATCGGACCGCTAAATAACGTTGAGTTTGCCGTCGGTGTGCTGCCGTCTAAGGTATAGCGGATTTCTGCCCCGCTGGCTGCGCTCAAGATTGTTACATTTTGTGACAAAGTAAAATTTGTTGATTCTGGACTAAACGTTGGCATACTGACCTGCTGTATTCCTGTAGCGGATGTTACTTGAATATTTGCTGTTGAAGCTTTTATAGCACTAGAAATAGATGGATCAGCGTCATTCGCATAAAGCTTAACCGTGTAAGTGCCAGCCGTACTAGGAGCAGTTAAATTGATATTTGCACTCGTATAAGTTATGGTTGGAGCTGTTTTTGATCCATTAAGGTATCGCCAATCGGCGAATTTTTGTGTCACATCATCTATAATCCCTAACCAATCTTTTGGAAATAAAACCCCTCCATTGACCACGTTAATACTTATTGTTTCTCCGACAGCATAGCTAGTCTTATCGAGTGTAAGAGTGGATGAAGCCTTGGGTGTGCGCACGCTAACCCCGGAAGATTTGGCTGAGGTGTTACCTGCCCCATCAAAGGCCTGTACGCTATAATTATAGACTGTATCATCAGTCACTTGAGTATCAGAAAAAGTTAATGCCGAACTTGTTCCGGTTTTATCTATTCCGCGATAGATATTGTAACCTACGACTCCTTCATTATCGGTTGACCCACTCCATTTGATATCAACCTGAAATGAAGAAACGGCATTCGCTGTAACATTGCTAGGAATACTTGGAGCTTGAGTGTCAGGAGGGGTAACCGTCACATTACACGTCGCTGAATTTCCACCACCGTTGACATTAACAGTAAAAACACCACTGGTGTTAAACGTGGTCGTAAAAGTCGATCCACTGCCGCTGGTGGGGCTGCCAGCCGTTGCTGACCAAGTATATCCAGACCCGCCCGTTGCAAGAAATGTTGCCGCCTGACCAACTGTAACTGAAGAAGATGCTGTTGTGCATCTAGTTACAGACGGCCCTCCATACTCAAAAGCTCCGATATCAATGGCACCATCAATACGGGTATTCCCTAAAAAGTCCCCGGTCAAATCTGTAGCAATGCCGGCATTGATTGCTGGGCTGTTGGACTTGATCCGAAAATCAGGAGGCGACGTACTTTCAAATAACGGATCTAAATTTTTTAAGTTGCCGCTAGAAATCACTGGCGTAGCCCAAGAATTGATGTATATTTCGCGGCCTGAGGGAACAGTGCGCAATAGATTATTTCTGACCGTATTGGGGGTCGAATGTTCTTGAATGCTGTATATACCCTGGCGGAATCCGTCGACAATATTATTATCGATAAAACTCCCTTGGGATGCGGTGTGAAGATAAATTCCATAATCCACATTATTAGGACCAGCGAATACGGTATTATTCCTAATTTGATGGCCTGATCCGTTATAATAATAAATTTCCGCGCCCGTATTGTTGTAAAACACATTGTTTTCAACAACCCAATTATGCCCACCTGCTATATACAGACCTTGGGCGGAATTGTTATGGATGTAACTGTTACGGATGATGTTATTGGGGCCGTCGGGGCCCACACCGGTGCCGGCGTTCTTATAGGCTTCGCAATTGTCGCAGGTATTACCACCCACGTGCATGTACCAGCCATGTAAAAATTTTGAGTTTGGTATTTCCCGAGCATTTACCCCATTAATGGTAAAAGTATTGTAAGGAACTCCGCAATGATGAATCTTAAAATTTTTAAATTCAAAATTATTTTGATGAATATCTCCTTGCACATATGTCCCATTAACTAATTTTGCCTCATGCTCCCAACTAATTCCCCAATAGGTATCTCCATAAGGCGATTGAGGGTATTCTCCTTCATCATTGGTATTTGGGATGCGATCTCTTCCCGTTGCTCCATAATCAGTATTACCAATTCCTGGTTGAGCCATGCAGCTAACCACAGAATTTTTCCATTCCCCATTTTTAAACTTAAAATCTTTCTGAGGCAGTTTGTGATCATATCGAACAGAATTTGACAAAATATTACCATTTACTCCTCTGCCATTAAAAATAATGCCATCAAATATAACATACCGGACTTGACGAAATTCACCGACAGCATCAATCAACGGACCTGTTACCGCATTCTCTCTGTCCTGTTTGACGTACCAGCCATACCCTAGATAATCACCATTCTTATTTCCTGATCCGCTCCAACAATCATTAGGATATTGCCATTTTCCATCTGCTGGTAAATTGATGAGTTTTTGACAATCTGCAAGTGTGGGTACTCCAACACAGTCAGCGACATTTCCTCCCTTATCGGCACATGTTTTACTTTGTAATTTGGCAACCGTGACCCCTCTGCTTTGGGCTGATGAATCAAGCTCACGGATAAGAGACACTTTTTCACAAGCATTCACATCACAGTTGCCTGGATAAGCTTGCATCGAAAATGGGGCGTCCCAAGAACTGCCTGCAGGTATCAACGTATCGCTATTATTATCGGTCTTTAAGCCATTGACCGTATCGTATACTCCATCCCTTAAGATCACCGTAACACCAGCACCATTTGCGCCAATAGTTTTTAAAGCCTGTTGAACGGTTAAAAATGGTTGGTCTTCCGTGCCGGGATTGCTGTCACTGCCTGGAGGGATGGTTACTCCAGACGATGTTTTACTGTTCTTGTATGTTGCACATCGTCCGTTGTCACCCAGCTCAATGTCACTGCATTGTTGGCCGCTGGAAACATAATAAGTAGTGCCTGCATGGGATAAACTTGATAGGGTTAAAAAAATTAAGCTAAATAGGAAACAAAAAAGGGCGGATGCGGATTTTTGAACTTTTGGATCTAATTTTTTTTCTTTTTCTGACATTCTTAGCATCATTGGACTCGTGCCCTTGAATAAAAGATATCATAATATAGTAATATAATTAAAGTATATTTATGCTATTAATTTAATTTATTTCTCCTTTCTTATTTAACGGTACTTGCTTGATCTTTGGTGTAATCGTTATATTGAACCTCAATTAAAAATGATTTAGGATTGTAATGCTCCATCCATAAATCAGCCGTCTTGCCATCTGTGTCCATAAAAACTGTCGCATGTCCATTATAGGGCCAGTCCCATCGCCCGGACACATCAATCCCTGTCACTTTGATTTTTACTGGTTTTCCTCGCAGACCACTCAATTTGATATGATCATCATTTTTACCGCTGGGTTTGCGATCATAAGGACCAACCTTATCTTCGTTTGAACCAAAATAAACAGCTTGTAATGTGCTTTTTGACTTAACCACAACCTGTCCCTGCACATTCGCTTCATCGGTTGTTTTGTCCGCATACACCACTTTGACCTTAAATGTTTTGGCATTGAATTGTTCAAACCAAACATCCATAGTCATCGCACTATTATTAAACGATGTTGCCATGATCCAGTTCCGTCCGTTGAATGGTGTTTCCCATATGCCGCCATTATCACTGGTCACAGTGATCTTGGTTGGATTACTTCGCAGACCGGTCATAATAACGTGATAATCATTGATGCCATTAGGTGTAGTTTGATTGATCTTGCCCACTTTATCTTGATCCATCCCCACATACACCGCTTTTAACGTGCTATTTGGGTTGGCCACAACCTGTCCCTGCACATTCGTTTCGTCGGTTGTTTTGTCCGCATACACCACTTTGACCTTAAATGTTTTGGCGTTGAATTGTTCAAACCAAACATCCATAGTCATCGCACTATTATTAAACGATGTTGCCATGATCCAGTTCCGTCCGTTGAAGGGTGTTTCCCATATGCCACCATTATCACTGGTCATGGTGATCTTGGTTGGATTCCCACGTAAACCAGTCATAGTAACGTGATAATCATTGATGCCATTAGGTGTAGTTTGATTGATCTTGCCCACTTTATCTTGATCCATCCCCACATACACCGCTTTTAAGGTGCTGATAGGCGTGACAACAGGCGGTGGTTCAACGACCGGAGGTGGTACGACTGGTGGAGGATCGACGACTGGTGGAGGTGTCACCGGCGGAGGAACAACCGGTGGAGGCGGGATTATACCTGTTCCGTTACCGTAGCGGTAGAGAAAATAATAGGTTTGGAATGTCGGGTTAGGGTCGTAGAGCGGTTTCCCTGGTTCGTTGTGCCACCAAATTCCTCCATACAAAACTAAAGCATTGTGAATAGGATCAAAGACAATCCCATTGCCCTTTGGCTGAATACCGGCTGGCATATACATCGGGTCTTGCTCCCACCGTCCATTTCCGCCACCACTCGGATCAGGATGGTAGATATATAACTTGCTTACGATGGATTCGCCACCGTACCAATGATAGACAAGGTTATTTATACTATCAAATGCTACATGCGCATCAATGCCCCCTTGAACAGAATCGTATGGTAAAGTTGGCAATGCCGTAACCGTTTTCTTGTCAATATTATATCTCAGCAATCGTCCACGGGTAAAATTGTCTTCTCCCGGACCTTTGATAAAATATATATGACGACGCTGGACGTCTATATCCATCCATAAGTTGTTCACAACGGAAAAGCCGCCGTTTACCTTGGTACTATTTGTCGGACAGCTCGCGTGGGCCCCGTCAGAAATCGCATTATCAGAGCAGGTTAATTCGACGGCTGACCACTGGTTGGTTTTTAGATCAAGAATCGACATTAACATTCCCCCAAACGGAAGGTAGACAGCATCCGTAACAGGATCATAGACCCCTCCTTCACTGGTTGGTGAATTCCCTGTTAACCCCGACGCATGTTGACTCACAAACGGGCTTTGCGACCAGACTTTATTCACTGGATCAAAAGTCAAAGGTGGGCCGCGCAAATTAGATTCGTTAGCACATCCACCTTGTATTCCCAAATCAAAATTAAATCCACTTATATAGTAAAACTTGTTTCTGTTGCTATCGTATACCCACGAGTTCTCGGACGGATATTTGGGTTGTATCAAATTAGGAAAACCGTGATCCGCGGCACAAGAAAAAAATTCCGTCGTCCACGCGCCATTGGGGTCGCTAAGCGATTTTGAGAGATCTAACGCATACGTCGCGCCCCAGCCATCAGTATAGTCGCGCCCCCTTTTGTTTGTATCTCCTCCCCAAAAATAGATTTTGCTATTTTGGAGATTTACTTTGGCCGCATATTGCTTCTGCCCTGGAGTTCCTCCGTGGCGGCTAGGATTGTCTAATCCATCGGGAGGAAATTCCGCAGCTGTCCACGTACGGTTTTGCAAGCAAAGGCCACTAACGCATCCAGATCCTGTAGGTGGTGGAGTAACTGTTGGTGGTGTGATAATTGGTGGAGGATTTGGCGTATTGCCGGTTAAGTTAGTCACATCAACTTCATCTGTTGTTCCGTCGCCGTAAGTAACTTTGACGCGAAAAGTACTTGAGGTGAATTGTTCAAAATAAAGATCCCCCGTGCTTGCAGAATATTGTGCTTCAACGATCCAGCTTCTTCCATTGTATGGACTCTCCCACTCTCCTGCGGTATTGGATGTAATTCTAACTTTTGTCGGAGTAGAACGTAGTCCAGTTACTTTAATATGAAAATCCATTATTCCGTTTCTGGTAGTTTGGTTCTGTGGACCGACTCTATCTATTCCTTCACTGGTTCCGTAGCTCGTTGCCTTAAGAGTTGAGGGTGGATTTGAAGGAGGTGGTTGAGGTGGAGGATTCGATGGCACCGTATCGTTACCGATCGGCACGCCTTGACTGCCAAAAATATTAACTGTTAAGACTTGGGCGCCATTAATGGGTGTGCCCTCCACACAAGGGTTGCCTCCCACAAAAATATGTAATTTAGCTGTAGGTGAATAGCTGCCCGTTTGATTTCCCATACAAGGCAGACCACTAGGAGTGTGATCTCTCCATTGATTTGACGCAATGTGATAAACGTAAATATGATTGTTAATCCAAGCAACGACGGCATTCATATCTGAATCGTAAGTCACTGTTGGCTGGTAGCTGACCCCTGGTGGGTCGGGAAGGCGGGTCCAAGTGCGTGTTAGACCACTAAATTTCCAAAAATCACGTGTGTAGCTGTAGTCGCGGTTCGCTTCGTCGTAACCATTAAAACCACTAAAAAGATAAAAATCTGTATTAGCGGCGACCAGAAGATTCATGGCCTGCCCTCTTGGTGGCGGAAGAGTACCGGAAAGTTTAGTTGCTTTATAGGGTTTTCCACCACCTTGGTTTGGCTCAATCAGGTAGAAATCTCCAGAATAACTATTACCAGATCCGCAGCATACCATTCCCATATCAAGTTGCGCGTTCCAAGCGGTAGCTGGATCAGCACCGTTCCAAGGCATCGCTCCACCAACTTCTGACAAGTCAAGTATATCTTTGAAAGCGTCGGCATCGGTAGTGCCGCTGGCGATCCATCTCTTCTGACTGACGTGAAAGCGCCCGCTGCGCAATGCGCTGCTTCCATATTGCTCCAAATAACTTCCACCCCACAGCCATAATTCATCAAGCCGAGGCACATAAAAAGATCCGAAGTTATCACGGGCTTGGGGAACGGCTTCGCCATATAAACTAGGCCAGAGATATTCCCACGAATTCGTTACCGGATCGAGCGCCCGCACCGAGTTGTCTCTACCAGGTACCATGAATAACAACATTTTGTTGATCGATGTTGCCCAATGAGTACGGGCAAAACCAACCCCACCATTTGCAGGATCAAGAGTTAGGGTACCCAAAGTACTCTCCCCCGCAGCCCATACTTTATCCATCTCAAACGAGAAATTTTTGTTTACATACGAGACCAGAATCAAAAGAACTGACGCACATAACATAACTAGCCAGGCGCGATGATTTTTGACTCTTGTTTTTCCTATTGTGAAGATGTCTTTATTCATGTTTTAATTAATTGACCACCGTAGATCCGGGATCTACGGTGGTCGATTAACTTTCCTATTTAACGGTACTTGCTTGATCTTTGGTGTAATCGTTATATTGAACCTCAATTAAAAATGATTTAGGATTGTAATGCTCCATCCGTAAATCAGCCGTCTTGCCATCAGAGTTCATAAAGACTTTCCAATGCCCATTATACGGCCATTCCCATTGCCCGGACACATCAGTCCCCGTCACTTTGATTTTTATTGGTTTTCCTCGTAGGCCACTCAATTTAATATGATCATCATTTTTACCGCTGGGTTTGCGTTGGTAAGGACCAACTTTATCTTGTGTGGAGCCAAGATAAACAGCCTGTAACGTGCTATTGAAATTATCAACAACAGGCTTTGGTTCTGTTGTCTTTACTTGATCGGTCGTTTGATCTTCATAATGAACTTCGACCTGGAATGACCTTGGATTATAATGTTCCATCTTTAAATCGGCTGTTTTGCCATCTGTGTCCATAAAGACTGTCGCATGCCCGTTATAGGGCCATTCCCATCGCCCGGACACATCGGTACCTGTCACAATTATTTTCACAGGTTTGCCGCGTAATCCACTGAGTTTAATGTGATCATCTTTTTTCCCACTGGGAGCGGGTTCATATGGTCCAACCTTATCTTCCCTTGAGCCAAAATAAACAGCTTGTAAGGTGCTGATAGGCTTGACAACCGGCGGTGGTTCAACAACCGGAGGCGGTACGACTGGTGGTGGATCGACGACTGGTGGAGGCTCAATGACCGGCGGAGGTGTCACCGGCGGCGGCACTACTACAACCTGTCCCTCCACATTCGCTTCGTCAGTTGTTTTGTCCGCATACACCACTTTGACCTTAAATGTTTTGGCATTGAATTGTTCAAACCAAACATCCATAGTCATCGCGCTATTATTAAATGATGTTGCCATGATCCAGTTCTGCCCATTGAAGGGTGTTTCCCATATACCACCAGTATCACTGGTCACGGTGATCTTGGTTGGATTACTTCGCAGACCGGTCATAGTAACGTGATAATCATTGATGCCATTAGGTGTAGTTTGATTGATCTTGCCCACTTTATCTTGATCCATCCCCACATACACAGCTTTTAAGGTGCTGATAGGCGTGACAACAGGCGGTGGTTCAACGACCGGAGGTGGTACGACTGGTGGAGGCTCAACGACCGGCGGAGGTGTCACCGGCGGAGGAACAACCGGTGGCGGCGTTATAGGTCCGGAAGAATTAATCGCCCCTGCCCGCGCTCCAGTTGCAATGACCAATTGATCCATATACATGGCCATGTCTTCTTTCATAGCAACATTGACCCCACCTTCATACACATTGAGCCAAAATTGACGCACGCCTAAATTATTATGCCCTGGCATGCGGAAAATCACATTGGTTTTTTCATAACGCAATTCTCCGTCGATCCAGGCTTGGATGACCCCATTGGCCACACCGGGTGTATTCATTTTCACATGCATTTCAAAAAGATACCATTTGTCATTAATGAGTCCCGGTTTTCCATGCCCACAAGATGGCATGATTTTATACTTTCCGCCGCCAAATCCAAAGGGATCAGTGCATGGCCCATCCATGCCGCTGCGGCCATCGTCATCAAATGCAACATAGGAATATCTGGTTCCCCCAATGATAAGAGACTTCTTCAAAATATCGAACCAAATTATATTAAAATCATTTTTTGCAATTTCCTCTACTCTTTGTTTATTATGCTCTAAATATTTTTTGACCCGTACCTCTGTTGAAGAAACTTCTTCTAAAACACCTCTATTGATTAACTCCGCTAAAATTGCATTGCCATTTGGACCAACCTCAGAAAATTTGATTTTTGGAATATTCTTAATGCCGTTATTAAAAATGTAGGGATACAAACCAAAGACGCTTGAGGCATTTGGATTACCATCTTGGGCACAATGATTGAAAACACCATTATCGGTTACCCCGCATTCATGGTATGTTGTTCGTAATGACCAGCATTCTGTACCATAGGTCGGTCCATCTCCGCCGTTGCCGCATTGGGCATTTGGGTCCCAGGTGTTATCGCCGTACCCGGGATTCCCTGGCACTAAGCCAGAACCGTTCGTTGCATCAGCTAACCCTGGAAATTTTCCGCCGCCGCCTTCTAACTTTCCGCCACCTGTGCCAGTTCTCCAATCATTGACAGTATATCCAGCTGGATCAAAATTGGGACTCAGTTTTAGATAATAGCGCATATAAACTTCTTGCTGAGGCAAACAACCTAATTCATCATGTGAGCATCCATTTAATCCCGGTATACTCCATACATTGCTCATGTAGCCTCCACCCCCCTTTTCCCACCCGGTCATATTCACTTTTAAACACGAGCCGGAAATGCATCCATACGAAACAATTTCTGAGGATTGAGCACTATTTGCAGGGTAATGATAAAATCTTCGTCCATCAAGTGCGGCCCCTGTGGTAGGATTGGCCGCGTACCAACCAGGCTTCTGCCACCAATTAGACGACTCGAACTCTTCGCATTTTAAGACGTCACTGCGTCCGGCTAATCCGCCTTCTCCTTCACAACCGGGAGTAGAACCTGGATCTACTTTTGGTGGTGGAACAACAACCGGTGGTTCAACGACCGGCGGAGGCACCACAACCGTAGGAGGAGGTGGTGGAACGTTTACAGTATTTCCCGAAATATTAACGCCAAAAACTTGATAACCGCCACCCTCGCTGCAATGATTAGCTCCGCCCGCATAAATATGCATCTTAGCCGTGGGTGAATAAACTGCGATTTGATTAGACAGACAGGGCAGGTTGCTGGGTGTTTCATCCTTCCAAACATTGTTCCGAATATCATAAACATAAATTTTATTGTTCACCCAGGAGACAATGGCATGTCTGTGGGAATCATAAGTGATAGCTGGGGTATAAGCAATGTCTGGAGGTGGGCTAAGTTCCCTCCATGTGCGGGTTGAGGTATCAAATTTCCAAAGGTCCCGGCGGTTAAGACGGTCTGGGTTAGCCCAAACTTGATACATCCCTCCGGATAAATAAAAATCTTTACCATCAGAGACCAAGCAGTTCATGCATTGGGCACGCCAGGGAGGGCGATGGCCGGTTATTTTAGTCACTTTGTATTTTTCCGGGCCACCCACTTTGGCTTCAAAAATATAGTAATGCTCCCCGCTTTCGCTGGAACCACCCAACATCATCCCCATATTGCTTTGCTCAGCCCACGCCATAGCTGGATCAGTCCCAGAAAAAGGCATGATACCGCCTGTGGCACTCATATCCAAAACACCCACAAAAGCCCCGGTATTATCTTTGCCTCGCCCTAGCCATTGGCGTTGGGACACATGAAATCGCCCACTGTAAAAATGACGAGCTTGTTGCATCACGTTCCAAATGGCATCAAAATGTGGTCCGGCAATTTGTTTTACTGTTTCTGTGTAGGGATCTGTGTTATTGCTAAACTGCACATGTGTTGCGGAAATGTCTTGAACAATTTTGGCTTTAATAAGTTCATTTAAAATAGAATCCCCTTGAGGTGTTGCTTTTGTAAAACTCGCCTTCTCAGCTGTTGGAGACCACAAATAGCTGCCGTCCCAAACCCATAATTCATCTAATTGTGGAATATAAAAAGAAGCAAAATTGTCTCTTCCTTCTATTCCTAAAGAGTCTTTAGGCCATAAATACTCCCATGATTTGGCCACAGGATCTAATGCCCGCACTGATGTTTCCTTTCCAGGGACCAGGAACACTAACACCTTATTTATGGAAGAAGCCCAATGCCCGCGCACAAAACCAATCGCGCCATATGTTGGGTCAGGGGGGTATTCGATCTTTTCGCTTGCCATTGTATTGGAAAATGTGAATGACAATAATAAGATGATTCCAATTAGGCGTATTCTTGAGGCATGTTGATTTGGCATATTTACCTTTCTTTAATCATCAATCCCATTTGCCAGGTGACAAAGAGGAGTTAAGTAAAGAGTACCTGATGGATTAAAGAAAGCAAATACAGGGAAGCGCTTTCTTTTAAAATCTCTTCAAGAAAGAAGCGGTTTCTGGATTTGTTAGAATATATTCAGTAGATATTGGGTATGACCTCCGTAGATCCGGGATCTACGGAGGTTGTATTACATTCCATGGGCGTGGCGGCCTTGGGAAAAAAGGTCGCGGATTTCAGCGGCGCTGAGTCCACGGTTATAGGTACGCACGTCGTCAATACGTCCTGTAAAGCTAGCCGAACTATAAAATGACCCTATGGATAGGTTCCCGGAGCCTCCCGTATTACCTGATGCAACCGAAGAGCCAAGCGCGCCGTTCTTGTAAATATAAAGAGTTCCGCCCGTATGAACCCAAACGATATGCATCCAAGTGTTAAGCTCATATGGAACCCCGGTATTATCATCAGAGTCATCATAATTTACAGCCACAATACAATTGGGGGAGCAATCACCACTAAGACTAGGTGCCCAGACAAGCCCAAACCATCCCCCAGCGTCACCAATGATACCTGGACAATTGTAACCAACGTCTCCCCCGCAAGCTCCACCTGTACCGGTTTGATATATCCAAACAGACATAGTCCCAGCAGAGACTGTAATAAAGCTAGAGGTCGCCGTGCCGGTGGTTATTGTGTCACTAGTCCCATCAAACACAACAGCGGCAGAGCCGATCTTTGATGATGCTGTCCATGTTGGCGCCGCCCCTCCACCCCCAAACGTTCCGTCATGCTCGGTCGCTCCAAATACATCCACTTCATCGTCGGCGTTTGTACCAGTGCCCTCATCCAATTGCCACCAGCCGGTTAAGCCCT
>JAKFXC010000050.1 GCA_021731625.1 Candidatus Omnitrophota bacterium | reverse complement strand
GGTCAATTTTGGTTTGAATGCCTTGGAGGCAGGTTTTGGGCCGCAAATTTGGCCCCTACGACGCCCTAGGGCCGACGATCTTTGACTGGGTTGACCTTCAATACCCTTTAAAAATACCTTAAAGTCGGCTTGGATCTTCTTGAAAACCTTTTGGCTGACGCATAAAACCCGTTTAACTATCCGGCAGGCAGGGGGGTAACGATCAATGGTATCATTCCCATGCGTGCTCCTGCTGATGCCTTGTTTTTTGCCGAATAAAATGGCATACTTTTCTTGAATGAAAAGCACACGTCAAATCCTCTGCACTGCCGTAGCAGCCGCTTTCTTAAGCACTTCTATGCCTGTGCCTTACGTCCAGGCCGGCGAAGTGGTTCTGGCCCCTATGCCCGTGCCTGGCACCATGGTCAACTTAAGCCCTGGGTTTACCCCCGCGCATTTAAAAGGCATTGTCATCCACGCGGACAACGCCCTGCAATTTGATTTTTTAATCGACAAAGGCGACGGCAATCTGAATGCGGCCCAAAAGCAGGCGGAATACACCAAACTGGTCAAATATTTTCTGGCCTCCCTGACGGTGCCGGACCAGGACCAATGGGTCAACTTGTCGCCCTATGAAAACAACCGCATCATTGAAAATAATTTTGGCCGCACTGAAATGGGCCGAGACTTGCTCGCCCAGGACTACTTTTTAAAACAAATCACCTCGTCGCTCATGTACCCCGAATCCGGTTTGGGCAAGACATTTTGGGACAAAGTGTATGCGCAAGCCCGCCAGCAGCTGGGCCACACCAACATCCCAGTCAACACGTTTAACAAAGTATGGATCACCCCTGATGAAGCATTGGTGTATGAATCGGGCAACACGGCCTATGTTCTTAAGAGCCGTTTGAAAGTCATGTTGGAAGAGGATTTCCTGGCGCGCAATAAAAACAGCGCAGCTCCCCGTGTGCAGCAGTCAGATGTGAATGTGGCCAAGGACATTATGCGTTTGATCATTCTTCCGGCTTTGGAAAAAGAAGTCAACGAAGGCAAGAATTTCGCCCAATTACGGCAGATATTTAGCGGCATGGTCCTGGCCACCTGGTACAAAAAAGCCCTCCGGGAGTCGCTATTAGGGAAGGTGTACGCGGACAAGGGCAAGGTCAGGGGTGTCGATCAAGATCCCGAGGCCAACCAGGAACTCTATGCCAAATACTTGCAGGCCTTCAAAAAAGGGGTCTATAACTACATCAAGGACGAAGTGGATAGCTACACCAATCAAACCATCCCCCGGAAGTATTTTGCCGGAGGGTTTCTACGCAACGATAAGGCCATGGTGTTTTTGAAAAAAGGCGAGCTTAATACATATCAGGGGAACAGTACTTTTGGCGCAGCCCTTGAACGAAGGGGACGAGTGGAAATTGCTCGGTATGGATTGAATTCCTATAATCAGGCAATGTATGTCAAGATGCAGGTTCCAGAGCCCGAACAGAAGATTCGGAAGGTTCTCCTCGGAGCCGCGCTGGGGGCGTTGTTATTTGTCGGCGATGGGTCTAACCCGCTTGCTTTTAATCGTTTTGCCACCCAGCCTCTAAGCTCCGAGGAAGTGCGTCTGTTAGCCGATTCCGGAAATGTAAGGCCCTTGAGGAAAGCTGCCTTAAATCCACGGTTAACCACATCTCAGGTCACAGAACTGTGGAATGCCGCCTCTTTCAGGAATGACTTTCTGACTCAAGTATCTTTGGCCGCCCATCCGAACCTGGACCACGAGATTCTAGCAAGGCTCTTAAGACAACCTGTCTGGCCACCTTTAACTGCCAGGGGGGGGCTGATGTCCGGAAGTGGAACAAGCCTGGACCGTCGTGTTAAAGCATTGGTTGAGGCCGCACTTAAAAATCCTCAAGTGACCGACGAGCAAAGAGGGCAAGCAGAAAACAATCTACGGGGAGAAGATCCAGCCCAAAAACCGGAGGAGCTCGGCGGTATCGACATGAACGGCGCTGGCTTTAACATGCAGATCAAACGCGACGGCCAAGGCGTGCCTTTGCCTTTGGCCCAGCAGGATTTCTCCCAGCTTAACCAAATCCAGGGCTTTGTGCCTCAATTCATCGAAATCAGGCCCCTGCTCGACTTACCTCTTTTTAGCGAATTTCGGCAGAACTCCCGTCCCTCGCAAACTTGATGCAAAATCGCTGCCCATCGTATATCATATCTCCCATATGCGCGTTACCATCAACTGCCGTTCCATCCTGCGCAAGCAGCGCACAGGCATAGGCCGCTACACCTATCACCTGGTCAAAAGCCTGGGCGAAATCGACCAGAACAACACTTACGCCCTGTACGCCCGCAAGAAATTGCTGGATTTTAAAAGGAACCTGCCGCATTTTCCATATGACAATTTTAAGCGGGAGGTGGAATATTTTGACACTGGCATTCCTCCGTCGGATATTTATCATGTCCCTTGCCCCGACCAGATCACAGACACCAATGCCAAGGTGGTGGTGACCATCCATGATTTGGTGTATAAAGTATTTCCCCAGGGACACACGGCGGAAACCATTGACACCACCCACCAGTTGATGAGCAAAATCGTGGCCAGGGCGGACCGCATCATCTGCATTTCCGCCTCCACCCGACGGGATTTCCATAATTATTTTCAATATCCGTCGGAGAGGACCAGCGTGGTCTTAAACGGCTTGGACCACGGGACGTTCCATCCTTTAGCGGATCTGGGGCCGGCGAAGACCTATCTTGGCCGCATTGGCGTCCAGGAGGGTTTTATTCTGTTTGTGGGTACCATTGAACCCCGTAAAAATCTTCAGGGATTGCTGGCGGCCGTGGCCCATTTGAAGAAGGAAGGCAAAAATCCCCCTAAGGTGGTGGTCGCCGGCATGCCAGGGTGGAAAATGGAACCGGTGACGGCGTTGCTAGACGAACTCCATCTTAAGCAGGACGTCATATTTACCGGTTTTATCAACGACGAGCAATTGAACATGTTATACAATACCTGCGGAGTATTTGTTTTCCCGTCCTTTTATGAAGGTTTTGGATTTCCTATTCTGGAAGCGAGTGCTGCCGGGGCGGCGGTCGCGGTTTCCAATACTCCGTCGGCCATCGAGGTGGCCGGGCCCAATGCATTCCTTTTTGATCCAAGTTCAGTGCCGGACATTGCCCGGGCCGTGGACAAAATCCTGGGGGATGAAAACTTGCGCCGGCAGCTACGGATGGCCGGCCTGGCCCGCGCCCAACAATTCACCTTCACCAACACCGCCCGCGAAACCCTGGCGGTGTATTGGCACCTGATGTGACGCCTATGGGAATTTCCACTGTCATCCTGACCAAGAATGAAGAGTATCAAATCCGCCGTTGCCTGGACTCTTTGAAGGGCTTCGCGGATGAGATCATCATCGTGGATGATCATTCCACCGACCGCACAGCGGCGATCGCCAAAGAGGAGTACGGGGCCCGGGTCATTGCGCATGCCTTAAACAATCGCTTCGACGAGCAGCGCAACATAGGGACGGAAGCCTGCCAACACGAGTGGGTGTTGCATATGGATGCGGATGAGGTGATCCCGCCATCGGCAGCGCAGGCCATGGCGGAGGCGGTGCGAGGCACTGCTTCAGATGCTTATGCCATTCCCCGCAGGGATTGCGTGTGGGAGGTTCCGCTTAAATATGTCGGACGGGCTTATCAAACCAAACTGTTCCGTAAATCCAAAGGTCGCCATAGCGGCGCCATTCACGAGTCTTTGCACACCCAGGGCCGGATCCGTCGCCTTGAGGTGGAGATCCTGCATTATCCCATCCCGTCGGTGGGAAGGATGCTCGAGAAGCAAAATCACTATTCCGACTTAGAAGCGCAAAAATTTTGGGCCGAGAACCCCCAGATTACGATCAACACGATCAAAAAGAATTTGATATTCAAACCCTTTAAGATCTTCTTTAAGCATTATGTCAAACATGGCGGTTACAAAGACGGTGTCCCAGGCCTGGTGTGGTCGACCGTGCACACCCTTCACCCCATGATGTTTTGGATGAAGGTTCTGGAACGCCGTGCCGGCCGGCCAGCGCCAAGGAGCACGCATGCGGGTTAGCGGATTTACCATTGTGCGCAACGGGGTCAAGCTGCAATACCCCATCGCCGAAAGTATTCAGTCGATATTGCCGATCTGTGATGAGTTTATTGTCAATGTGGGCAAAAGCGACGACGAGACCTTGGAACTGGTCAAACGTATCTCGTCCGATAAGATTAAAATCGTGGAGACCGAGTGGGACCTGGCCCAGGGCCCCGGGGTCCTTGCCGAGCAGACCAATATTGCGCTGGGGCATTGCCAGGGAGACTGGGCCTTTTATTTGCAGACCGACGAGGTGGTGCATGAGGCGGATTTGCCGCGGCTGCTGTTGTGCATGAAGAGATATTTGGGGGACCCCACCGTGGACGCGTTGAGGTTTAGATGGCTGCATTTTTTCGGCAGCCATTGGCGCTACCGCATCGACGCCGGTTGGTATCAAAAGCAGGACCGCATTGTCCGCAACAGCGGGCAGATCCGTTCCTTCGGTGACGCGTTTGCCTTTGTGCGCAACGACAAACGCCCTTTGCGGGTCAAAAACACCGGGGCTTTCATTTATCACTATGGTTGGGTCTATTCCGAGGAGGTCATGGCCCAGCGCCGTTTGAATCAGGGTGAAATCTGGTCCGATGGGCGAGAGCAGGAACAGCAGACCGGCCGTTATGAATTTGGCGATTTGGGAAGGTTTCCCGTCTATTTCGGCTCTCATCCGGCGGTGATGCGCAATTGGATTGCCGGCCATAAGCTCAGCGCTGAGGACTGGACCGCCATTGTCCGTCGGTATTGGTGGAATCCCTTGCTGTGGTTTAGGGTGCGTTATAAAACCGGCCGGCGCATCAAACAGGCGATCAACAAAGACTTAACCAAACCGCCATCGTGAAAGGCAACAGCTATGAAATTGCATGTTGGATGCGGGACCAATAAAATAAACGGGTGGATCAATATCGATGCTGTTGCCGAGTGCCATCCGGACCTGTTGCACGATTTAAGCCTGCCGCTGCCGTACGCGGACCAGTCCGCCGACGAGCTTATGGCCAATGGCGTGCTGGAGCACTTCGACAAATACATGCGCTACAGTGTGTTGGGGGAATGGGCCCGGGTCCTTAAAGTGGGGGGTATCCTGCGCATGGGCGTTCCGGATTTTAAAAAGCTGCTGTTCCGTTTTTTTAAGTTCCGGTTCGATGATTTTGTGGACACCCTGTTTGGAGAAACCATGTGGGAGTCGCAAATTTACATTGGCCATTACGGCAACCACAAATGGGGGTATTCGCAGCAATCGTTGATTGAATTTGCCCGCCAATTTGGCATCGAGCCGCTCAATATCAAGACCAAGGGGTTAAATATTTATTTTGAGGGCAGAAAGACCAGGCATGTGTCTCAAAAAGAGATGGAGCCATGGCTCATCCATTCCCACAATAACAAATTCGGTCCGCACAGCCACCAGATGAACTTTGCGGAAGTAACCGAAAAAATGGCCGAATTTAAGAAACAAGCCGGTTAAAAGATAAACACGATGTCGCGGAGGAGTTTGATGAGGTTTTTCTTCATGGTCCGCAAGGCCTTGGGGGCTTTGGAATTGCAGGCATCTTCAAATTGTGCCCTTAAGGAGAGCATCAGCTTGGCTTGAATTTTGTTTTTGAGGCTGTGATCGTTGGATTTCGTTGCGACCAGCAGCGTGTCGGTAAAATAGATTTTACTAAGCCCCGGCTGCTTGAGGATTTCTTCAACGAATTGGCGCACCCCTGGCCATGGCGTGTCATGAAAGGCAATATGTCCGCCGGGGGCCACCCGCGGCGCGTACAGCATATAGTCTTGTTTGACAGACTCGTAGTCATGGGCGCCATCGATAAAAAGCAGTTCGATGGGCGAGGGAATCGAGCCAGCCGCTCGGGCAGATGGTAAAACGACCGGCTGAACGAGATCGGCGACCCCGGCCCGGGCTATATTTTTTTGAAATTCGTCAAAGGTCCAAATTTTGGCGTGGTCTTTTTGATGTTCGGCAGAGCCGGTGTGGGGGTCGATGGCATAAATGCGGGTGGTTTTGCCGGCATCTTTGACTCCTTGGCCCAGCCATATGGTGGATTTGCCCTTCCACGAGCCGATTTCCACGATGACCCCTTGGCCAGGGCATTGGCCGGCCAGGTGATACAATAATCGGCCTTCGCGGTCCGTCAAGAACCCGTCGACATCGCGGGCCAGGGTGATGTTTTTATGCAGGCGCATAGAATGCCGGATTATACAATGGGGACCGATTCTTGCCTAAGAAATTTTTATGAATGCCATATTGGTCATTAATACGTTTGGTATCGGGGATGTCTTATTTACCACCCCCTTGCTGCGCCATTTGCGGCAGGCTTATCCGGACGCCCGCATCGTCTACATGGCTAACCGCCGGGCCGCCCCGCTGCTTTCCCGGAACCAAAACATTAACGAGGTCATGGTGTATGAGCGCGATGAGTTTTATGATCTGTACAAGGCAAACCGGCTCGCCTATTTCAAACGGTGGTGGGCTCTTGTAAAAGAGATCCAGCTCCAGAAGTTCGACATGGTTTTCGATTTTTCCATGAACCCGACGTTTAGTGGCATTGCTTTTTTCTGCGGGGTCCCCCGGCGATTGGGATTTGACTACCGCGCGCGGGGAAGGTTTTTGACTGATAAGATTAAAATCAAGCGGTTCGAAGGCCGGCACATGGTAGAACATTATTTGGGTCTGCTCGAGTTTATCCAGCTGCGGCCGACGCCAGGCCCCATGGAACTGCCCTTAAACCCTGCAGATGAGGAATGGGCCAGGCAATGGGTCCAGGCCCGCAAAATGGCATCGTCGAAACTGCTGTTGGCCGTGGTCCCCGGCGGCGGGTCCAGCTGGGGAGGTCAAGCCACCCACAAGCGCTGGCCGGCGGAGAAATACGCCGATTTAGTGGATAAATTAATTGCGGAATTAGGGGCCACTGTTATACTGATGGGTGATGCCAAAGAAGAGCAGCTGTGCCAAGACATTGCCCACCGGGCGCATCGCATCGCAAAAAACCCCGCTTTATATTCCGCGGTTGGAGAAACGTCGCTGACTCAAATGGCGGCGCTTCTAAAACTGTGCCGTTTGGCCATTGTCAATGATGGGGGGCCTTTGCATATTGCGGTCGCATCCGGTGTGCCAACCGTCGGGATATTTGGCCCCGTCGATGACATCGTGTACGGGCCATATCCCCGGCACGGACATGAGGTGGTCAAGAAAGGACTGGCCTGCCAACCCTGTTACCGGTATTTTCGGGTCCCGGCCTGCGCGCATTTAAGCTGTCTTAACGACTTGGCCGTTGATGCGGTTTTTAGAAAGGTGCGGTTGCTGGTATGAGCGTTCCGTTTATCGATTTTAAAGAGCAAAATCGCCTGATCGAAGATGAGGTCAGCAGCGGTTTTAAGAAAGTATTCGACAAGGGCGATTATATTTTGGGCGAACAGGCCAAGATTTTTGAGAAGGCTTTTGCCCGTTATTGCGAGGCCCCATATGCCGTCGGAGTCAACTCTGGCACCGATGCTCTATATTTGGCGCTGGCCGCGTTGGACATTCAAGAGGGTGATGAGGTCATTGTCCCGACGCACACCTTTATCGCCACGGCCTTGTGCGTGTCCTTTTGCCGGGCCAAACCGGTGTTCGTGGACATTGAGCCCAAGACCTACAACATCGATCCCAAATCTTTTGAAAAAGCCATCACCAAAAAAACCAAGGCCGTTATCCCGGTGCATATTTACGGCCAGCCCGCTGACATGGATGAAATCAACGCCATTGCCCACAAACACAAGATCAAAGTTGTGGAGGACGCTGCCCAGGCCCACGGGGCCCGGTACCGCAGCCGACGGGTAGGGTCGCTCGGCGATGTCGCCTGTTTTTCTTTTTACCCCACCAAGAGTTTGGGCGCCTGCGGGGATGCCGGGATGATTGTGACCAACAGCAAAGAAATTTATGACAAAGCCATGATGCTGCGCGATTATGGGCGCAAAGGCCGTTATGAGCATAAAATAAAGGGCACCAATTCGCGCTTGGACACGTTGCAGGCGGTGGTGCTCAATGCCAAGTTAAAACATTTGGACCAATGGAACGCCATGCGGGCCCAGGCCGCGGCCCATTATGGTGAATTACTTAATGGCGTCAAAGGGGTTCAGGTGCCTGTGCTTAAATCGGACCGCACCCATGTGTACCAGACCTTTGCGGTGCGGGTGGCCAAGCGCGATGAGGTGATGGCCAAATTGCAGGCCCAGGGAATCAGCGTGCTCATCCATTACCCGATCCCGTTGCATTTGCAGGAAGCGTATGCAGAACTCGGTTATAAACGCGGCAGTTTTCCCGTCGCGGAGTCCGTGGCCGATGACATTATGAGTTTGCCAATGTTTCCACATATGACCAAGACCCAAGTCGAAAAAGTCGTACAAGCGTTAAAATAGGTAAAATAGGGGCCAGCCCCCTATTTTATAAGAAAATAGGGAGAAAATAGGGGGCTGGCCCCTATTTTGCATATGACCAAAATACCATTATCGGCCGTTATTATTACCAAAAATGAAGAACGCAACATGCATGATTGCTTAAAAAGCGTGGCGGACTGGGTGAGCGAGATCGTCATTGTCGATGATGAAAGCACGGACAAGACCGTCGACATTGCCAAAGGCTATGGCGCCAAGGTGTACCACCGCAAAATGGACAACGAAGGCGTGCACCGCAACTGGGCCTACGCGCAGGCAAAGAACGAATGGGTCCTAAGCCTCGACGCGGACGAGATGGTCAGCCCGGACCTGCGAGAGGAAATCATTGCCACTCTGCCCAACACAAATTTCCAGGCCTTTGACATGCCCTTGCGCAATTACATCGGCCGCTATTGGGTCAAACACAGCGGTTGGTATCCGGCCGGCAAGTTGCGCATGTTTATGAAAAGCCGCTTCAAATACGAAGAAGTGGGGGTTCACCCACGGGTATTCTTAGATGGAACCACCGGCCATTTGACCAAAGACTTGATCCACAAGGGTTATCCGGATTTTGAACATTTTTTACAAAGCTTAAATCGCCAGACCACCCTGGAAGCCGAGAAATGGATCCAAACCGGGCGCCAGATGCCCTGGGGCACCGCCATGTGGCGGGCGGTGGACCGATTTTTCCGCAGCTTCATCGGCAAAAAAGGATACAAAGATGGATTTGTCGGTTTTATGATTGCCTACTATGCCTCTTTATATCAGGTGATTGCCTACGCCAAATATTGGGAACGTAAAAATGGGGTGAGAGAGTGAAAGTCGTTTTCCTTGACCGAGACGGCGTCATCAACGAGTTCCCAGGCAACGGCAATTACGTCACCAAAGTCAAAGATTTCCATTTCATTCCCGGCGCTGTGGATGCCATACGGCGATTGACGGAAGGGGGCTATAAAATTTTCATCATCTCCAACCAGGCCGGCGTCGGCAAGGGGGTGTATTCGCTCGATAAACTCAAACGCATCGACCGGCACATGATCAAGCAGGTGATGGCCGGCGGGGGACGTATCCGCAAAAGTTTTTATTGCACGCACCGCTCAGATGCCGGCTGTGATTGCCGCAAACCCGGCATCGGTCTGCTCAAGCGGGCCCTGAAGTCTTTGAACAAAACCATCACCCATGCCCAAAAGGCCTTTTTCGTCGGGGACACCGAAGGGGACATCAAGACCGGGCATAATACCGGCTGCAAAACCATTTTCGTGCTCTCCGGCCGCGAAGACCGGCGGTATATGCGCAAATGGGACGTTAAACCCGATTACATCGTTAAGGACCTAAGCGCGGCGGTACCGCTCATCCAAAATGAAAATTCTCGTCATCCACGCAACCGCCGGGGCAGGGCATAAAAAAGCCGCCGAGGCCGTTTATCAAGGACTAAATGCAGCTGGTCAGGATGCCCGTTTGGTCGATGCCCTCGACTACACCAATCCTTTTTTTAAAGCCACCTACCCCACGACCTATGCCTTGATGGTGACCCGCTTTCCCTGGCTGTGGGGCTTTTTCTTTGCCGTGCTCGACGTACCGGCCTTGCAGCCCTTGGTGCGCCTGGTCCGACGAATTTATAACGGTTTCAATGCCAGCCGTTTGCAAAAATTTTTGATCGACGAGCAATTCGACTGTGTGATCACCACTCAGTTTTTGTCCGCCGAGGTTTCCGCATATTTAAAACGTTCCGGCAAAATAAAATCCAAAGTGATGTGTGTGGTGACGGATTTTGATGTGCACCGCATTTGGATCAACCAGGGGATTGACGTTTACACTGGCGCCAGTGCCTACACCAAGGAAAAAATTGTCAGCCTCGGTGTTGATCCTAGCCGCGTGTTTGTCACCGGGATTCCGACCGGTGCGGAATTCGTTGCCCCGGTGGACAAGGCCGCGCTGAAACAGAAATTCGGCATCAAGGACCCTCAGGCCCTGTGCGTTTTGATTGCCACCGGCTCCTTCGGCATGGGCCCCATCGCGGAACTAATCGACGTGCTGAGCACCCATCAACTTTTGATTGTGTGCGGCCATAATACATCTTTGTATGAACGCTTAAACGTTAAGGCCAGCGATCAGGTGCACGTGTTTGGCCTGGTCAACAATATGTACGAGCTTATGTCCGTTGCTGATGTCATGATCACCAAACCCGGCGGGCTCTCCATCGCCGAGGCTTTGGTCAAGCGTCTGCCCATGGTGTTTTTTAGCGCCATCCCCGGCCAGGAGACCAACAACATTATGGTGCTAAAAAAATACGGTGCAGGCAAAGACCAGATGGCGGTCACAGATATTGCCCGCACCCTCGACGAGTGGAGCAAGTCACCCCAAGAACTGCAGCGCGTGCGCCAGGACCTCGCTGTTTTGTCCAAGCCGCGGGCCGTTGAAGACATCATAAAATTAATATAAAGACCCGCAGGTCGTTGTATGCGTATAGCCAAAGTTGTTTTTGATTTGCCTTTGGAAGAGCCGTTCGATTATTTGATCCCCGAAGATTTGATAGTCCTCGTCGGCATGCGGGTGAAGGTCTCTTTGGGCACCCGGCCGATGGTGGGTTTTGTGGTGCGCCTTGAACCACACACCACGGTGGCCAACCTCAAGGCCATTAAAGCCATCAAAGATCCCGTCTCGCTGTTTGACGGGAAGGACTTGAATTTTGCCCGCCGCTTTGCAAATTATTACGGCTGCAGTTTGGGGGAGGCCTTAGGCGTCATGCTGCGCCACCGGCGGCAGCCGCCGCGACCGGCCTTGATCCCCACGGCACCCGCCATCAGCCCATCTACGCATTTATACCATTGCCCCGACGGTAATTACACGCCGATCCTCAACGACTTGACCCGCGGGCGCACGGATTATTTCATTTTGGTGCCGGACGCATTTCTTCCGGAATCGTTGTCCCTTTCCGCTGAGCAGCGGGCCCGCACCGGCCTGCGTTCGCAAATGTTTGAGGCCTTTGCGCGCGAACCATTCATCATCATGGTGGACGAAGACAATGGCTTGTACAAACAGGAACAAAGCCCTAGGTATGAAACCCGCCAGCTGGTGCTCATGGCCCAGGCGGTTTACGGATTCAAAGTTGCCTTTATCGGCGCCACCCCGTCAGTGGAGGTGATGCAGGCGGTCAAGGAAGGGGCCGCCGGCTACACGTTGGCAGTGGCACCGGCCTTGCCCAAACCCATGATTGTGGATTTGAGCCAATACAAGTTTATTGAAAAAGGGATATTGTCTCCGCCGGTGCGCAGCGCTCTTCAGGCCAATCTCCAGGCAGCCAAGCAAACCATCATTGTGCTAAATCGCAAAGGCAGTTTTAGTGTCACCCGCTGCAGCGGCTGCGGCCATATTTTAAAATGCCCCCGCTGTGATTGTGCCATCACCTATGTGCGGCGGGCCAAAGAATTCCAATGCCGGCATTGCACCGCCCATCTTAAGGAAGCCGGAGAATGTCCGGAGTGCGGTAAGCCGTCCTGGAGATCATATGGATTCGGGGTGGAACACATTCAAAAAGAATTGGCCGGCCTTTTTCCGACGGCCAGGATCGCTAGTTTTGTCCGGGAAGACAAGGCCATACCGCCGGCTTTTGAGGTGCTCATTGCCACCCAGGTGGTCTTACGATTTAAAGGGCGGCTCAAGGCCGAACATATCGTGGTGGCGGACATTGATGCCACGCTAAGCCGTGCCGACATGCGTTCTTCCTTCCGGGCCTGGTCGCTGGCAATGCACGCGCGGTGTTTGGCCAGGCATCTTATTGTGCAAACCCGCAACCCCACCCATCATGCCATTAGCGCCTTGGCAGCCGACGATGCGGGGTTATTTTACGCCGAGGAAATGCGGCTGCGGAGGGAACTCAAATTTTCGCCTTTTTTCCACTGGGTGGCGGTGGTGGCCCGGGCCAAAGTTGAAAAAACCGCCCAAAGTGTGATCAACGATGTGTATAATATTTTGTTAAAGAACAAAGCCGAGGCCATCAGTTTGACGACGTCGGAGCCGGACATCCCTGCCAAGGTCCGCGACCGGTACCGTTTTCGGGTCATGGCCGGGGCCACAGCCGTCCTTCCGCTGATGGCTTTGATCAAACAGACTTTGCAGGAGGTCAAAAACCGCTCGGCGGTGATTGTCACCGTTAATCTAGATCCTTAAAGCCTATGGACGTTATTTTTTTTGGCAGCGATGATTTTGCCGCCGCCCATTTGGAGCAGCTGAAAAAATCCCGCCACCGGGTGCGCGCCGTGGTGACCAAACCCGACACCCGCCAGGGACGGGGCATGAAACTGGTCCTCTCACCGATCAAGATTTTGGCGGCGGAACTTGACATCGACTGCCTGCAGCCGCAAACCCTGCAGGACACCTCGTTCGCACCACGCCTCAAGACCTACGGGGCGGATGTTCTTGTGGTGGTGGCTTACGGCAAGATCTTGACCGCGGCCATTCTCGACATTCCTAAAATATATAGCGTTAACGTGCACGCCTCGCTGTTGCCGAAGTATCGGGGGGCGGCGCCCATCCATTGGGCGATCATCAATGGGGAAGAACACACCGGAATCAGCGTGCAGAAAATGGCCTTGGAGTTGGATGCGGGGGAGGTGATCGCTCAGGAGAACATTGACATCCCGCCCGACATCACCACGCCAGAGCTGCGGGAAAGGATGATGCCGGTAGGGGCGAGGCTGCTTATCTCCACCTTGGATCAAATAGAAGAAGGCCGGGTCATTTTGAAACCCCAGGACCATTCCAAAACCACCTACGCTCCAAAACTTTGCAAAGACATGGGCCGCATCGATTGGAACAAAGACGCCAAGCTCATTTATAATCAGGTGCGCGGCCTTACGCCCTGGCCGGGGGCCTATACTTTTTATAAAGGCAAAACACTGAAAATTGTGCAGGCAGACATAGGGCCCAGTCGCGCTGCGGCAGACGTACCCGGAACAGTCATTGCCGTTGATAAGCATGGCTTTACCGTTGCCTGCAAAGATCGCTCCCTGGTGGTCAGGAAGATGCAATTGGAGTCCGCCAAGGCCATGACGGCTGCCGATTTCCTGGCCGGCCATCGGGTTTCTGCGGGACAGTCCTTTACTTAGAAATTGCCATATGTGTATGTTATACTTGCCCTATGTTTAGAAAAGCACTCTGCCTTTCCGTTGCCATTACCTTCTTGTGTTTAATTTTCCCACCAGTTGGTCAGGTCCACGCGCAGCTGGCGTTGCGTGCCTCGACGGCCGCAGCGCTCCCGGAACCGGGGGCCATGGTCAACTTGAGCCCTGCGTACCAGCCCGCCGTGATCAAAGGTCTGACCGTGCACAAAGACAATCCGTTCCGGTTCGATTTTATCGTGGACATCGGGCAGGACAAGCTCGCTGGTGAACCCCTGAAAAAAGAAGGGGAAAAGCTCATCAAATATTTTTTGGCTGCCCTAACCATCCCTGAGGATGACCTTTGGGTCAATTTGTCCCCTTATGAAAAAGACCGCACCATTCCCGAAGCCTTGAGTCAAACCGACATGGGCCGTGATTTATTGGCGCAGGACTACATCCTCAAACAAATCACCGCCTCTTTGATTTATCCCGAGAAAGAGTTTGGCAGAAATTTTTGGGACCGGGTATATGCCCAAGCGGGACAGGCAGCTGTGCCCCCTTCGGGGACTGCTGCGCTGCCTTTGATCAATACATTTAATAAAGTTTGGATCATGGCAGATAAGGCCGAAGTGCTCGAATCCAACCAAACCGTTTTTGTGGTCAGCAGCCATTTAAGAGTCATGCTCGAGGAAGATTACCTGGCACTTAATAAGAACAACAAAAGCGCCGCTGCCCCGAAGGGGACTACCACTGCGGCCAGCCAGATGGTGCGGGAGATCATCCTTCCCGAAATTGAAAGAGAAGTGAACACCGGTAAGAATTTCGCTACCTTAAGGCAAATTATTAATTCTCTGGTCCTGGCAAATTGGTATAAGAAGAACCTTAAAGAGGCATTGCTTAATCAGGTTTATACCAGCCAAAACAAGGTCAGCGGTATCGATTTGGAAGACAAGACTGTCAAAGCCCAGATTTATGAGCGTTACCTGGCCGCATACAAAAAAGGCGTTTTTAATCTCATCAAAGACGAAATCCACAATGGTCAAAACGCTCCTCGGAAGTATTTCGCCGGCGGCTTTATGCAGGAGCACGCCTTTAAGAATCCGCTGGTGTCCCACGACCTGAAGGACGCACAGGCCATTGAAAAGAGCGTGAATGACTTGGCTCAGTTGGCAGTTAACTTGGATACTACGGTTGCAGAAGTCGAACCCGGAGATGATGCAGCCATGGTGAGGGATTTGTTAAGCCGCGGAGAGGTCAACCTGGCGGTGGACCTGGCCATGAAATCGGACGCTGCTAAAACTTTTATGCTCCAAGTTAATAATGCTTTTGGGCAATTCTCACTGCCTCCAGGCCTGACCCTCCGTTTGCATTCAACAGCTAAGGGGTTCTCTCTAAAGGCGACGTATGACATTACAGACCCGGATACCATGCCCCCTGTTCATAAGGTTGACTTAACCTGGTTAAGGCCTGTAGCTGGGCTCATCCGGAAATCTAATTCCCGGTCAGTTTTAACCCAGTTGGAGGATTTTTTGATGAGCTTACGGGATCCAACTCCCCTAGCCGAAGAGAATTATTTAGCGACCATGACCGTGATGTCGGGTAGTGTGAGAGTGCAGGACTTCTTGGACGAATTTGTTCGGCGTCCAGACTATCCCACCTATAGCCGTGCGTTCGCGGCAAAAGTTTTAGCCCAGGCAAACAGCTACCGGGTGCCCCAGCTTAGAGAATTTACTAAAGACAGAAACTATCCCGCGAGTATTCAAGACGCCTTGGCAAGTCCCCCCCGAGCCCCAATCTCATCGGTGCCCATGATGCAGCAAATGCTGCTTAAAGGATTAAAAGATGTGGTGGCCGACCGGCGTGACCTCCGTGTTGTTTCTTCAGCCCAGGGCGGTGTTCACTTGACCATCGCTAGCCCGGGTTTGCGAACGCAACAAACCGGCAAATGGTTGAATGCTGCTACCCAAAAGCGGAAATTGGCCTCGATGGGATTGACGGCCAGAGCCTTATCGAAGGCGCCAAAAGAGCCATTGGATGTGTATTTTGAATTGGACAACCCCCGCGGTACAGAGGGATTTAATTTTTTGAAATTTCATTTGTTTCTGATCCAACTATTTTCCCAACTTCAGCGCGAAAATTCTGAAAGTCTTCGGCCGCAATTGCAAGAAATTCTCGATGCCATGGTCGAAAAAATTATTCGAGTGGAGTCGATCCTTCCTCACGAAGGAGAGCCCAGGAACACAGACGAGTTTCTTGCTCACCATTTATCGCAATTTCAAGAGATGTTGCAAGAAGCGCCTGATTTTTTGTTAGGGAAAATTCAAGCACGCCTGGAGGATCAGATTACCTCCCTAAGGTCAGCCGAACAGAGCATCATTAAAACTCACACGCAAAAAATGCTGGATATTATTACGAGCTTCCATCCCACTGATGCGGCGATGACCGGTGGCAAAATATATGAGGAGGCATTGAGGGGGTTTGGAAAACCTCCTAACGCGGCAGCCAAAGGCGGTATTGATTTAACTGCCCGCGATGCTGAAATCCGTGTGAGCAAGCAAGGCACGGGGGTGCAGATGAGCGTTGATCCGGCCTTGATCGAGCGCATCAAGCGCGACGGAATCCAGCGCCTCAGGCCCGTCATCTTCCGCATTACCCCGATCACCAGCATCTGGTCCCTGTTAAAGTAGGGTCAACGCCCTATAATTTATTAAACTTGGAAAAATAGGAAGCTGTCCCTACTTTTTGGTATAATAAGCGTTATGCCTCAACTGCGCAAAGACCCCATCGTCAGTCGCTGGGTAATTATTTCCACCGAACGGGCCCGCCGGCCAGCTTCCTACATTGATCCTACCAGTTATAACACTGACCCTAAAACCTGTACTTTTTGCAACGACAAAACGTCGACCGAAGTGCTGACTTACGAGAGGGTGCGGGTGGTCAAGAGCGGCAACCCGTTTTTCACCACCGCCCAGGAATTGACCTTGCGCAACCAGGGCCTGCATCAGTCCTGCCATTCCCATGGCAGCCATGAGGTGGTGATTGAATGCCCAGAGCATATCGCCAACATGGCGGATTTGCCGGTTTCGCAAATTAAGTCGGTGTTTAAGACCTATGCCCTCCGCATGTGGCATCACCACAATGACGAGTCTATCAAATATGTATTGGCCTACAAGAATTACGGCGTGGCCGCCGGGAGCCGCAACATCGGGCATGCCCGCTCGCAAATCATGGCCATCCCGGTGCTGCCGGCGAGGGTGCTGGACAAAATCCACGGCGCCAAACTGTATTTTGATTTTCACGAGCGCTCCTTATTTTTAGATTTGGTCCGCCAGGAGCTCAAAGACGGTTCCCGGGTCATCATCGAGTCGGAAAATTTTGTTGCCTTTAGTCCGTTTGCGGCCCGTTTCCCTTTCGAGGTCTGGGTCATGCCTAAACCCAAACGCCAGTACTATGATTATGTCCACGGCATTGAAGGCCTGGAAACCGAATTGGCCGGCGTCATGAAAGAATTGCTGCTCAAATATAAAATCGGCCTCAATGACCCGGCATACAATTACGTGATCCAAAGCGCGCCTTTCGGCTCCGCCCAGCAAGAGGCTTATTGCTGGCACATCGAAGTGTTGCCGCGCTTGACCCGCACCGCCGGTTTTGAACGCGGCACCGGATTTTACATTAACCCCATCCCGCCGGAAATGTCAGCAAAATTTTTACGTGAGGTGAAGGTGTAATGCCAGAATTGCGCAGAGACCCCATCGTCGGCCGCTGGGTGGTCATCGACACCGACCATCCGCAGGGACCCGGCGATTTTCCTAAAGAAGACCATTCTTCATCCCGCAAAGCCACCTGCCAGTTTTGTCCCGGACGGGAACATTTCACCCCGGCGGAAGTGAGCGCTCTGCGCCCCAAGGAGAGCCAAGCGGACGGCCCGGGGTGGATGGTGCGCACCGTTGCCAATAAATTTCCGGCCTTGTCCCTGGAGGGCCCAGTGGAAAAAGAGGCTGCCGGTATGTTCGACCAGATGAGCGGGGTGGGTGCGCATGAGGTGGTCATTGAAACGCCAGACCATGATAAAAACTTGGCTGACCTCACGCCGGAAGAAATGGGTTTTGTGCTGGGGCAATTTGTCGGCCGCAGTCGGGACCTGGCCAAGGATCCGCGTCATAAATATGTGTGCATTTTTAAGAATTTTGGGGCTTCGGCCGGTGCTACCGTCGAACATGCCCACAGCCAGATCATTGCTTTGCCGACAGTCCCTAAGGCGGTGCTGGAAGAGTTGCGCGGTGCGGTCGGATATTATGGGGCCCAGAAACGCTGTGTGTTTTGCGACGTCATCGAGCAGGAGTATAAGGACCGCGAACGCATCGTGATTGAGAACAATGCATTTTTGGCCTTCTGCCCGTACGCCCCGCGCTATGCCTTTGAGCTGTGGATCATCCCCAAGGCCCACAACGCCTTCTTTTCCAGCTTGGACGGAGATGCCTTAAAGGATTTGTCGACGCTGCTTTTAGATATCCTGCGCCGCATGCGCAGTTTATTGTCCAACCCGTCGTATAATTTCTACATCCACACCGCGCCGCTTAAATACGAACGCCCGGAACGCTACCACTGGCACATTGAAATCATTCCTAAACTCACCCGCAGCATCGGTTTCGAGTGGGGCACAGGTCTGCATATTACGCCCACCTTTCCCCAGGTGGCGGCCAAGCACTACCGTGACGCGCGGCCATAGTCCGTTTGTTTTGTCTTTTTGAAACTGTTAAAATGGAAAAGCAGCAAAAATTCCGGCCAGTCGCATGTAAACTATTGACAAAATGCGGGCAAAAGATATCATTGTGAGGTTTCAATCTTAAAAAGGGGGGGCATCGTATGGCAGTCAAAGTTGGCATTAACGGGTTCGGCCGCATCGGGCGCCTGGTGTTCCAGGCCATTTGTGACCAAGGCCTTTTGGGTAAAGAAATTGACGTGGTCGCGGTGGTGGATGTGTCCACCGACGCGGATTATTTCGCGTATCAACTCAAATACGATTCCGTGCACGGCCGTTTCAAACACCAGCTGACCACGGCCAAAAGCGATGCCTCCAAAGAAGAAGAGGACATTTTGATCGTCAACGGCCACAAGACCAAATGCGTTGCGGCCACCAAAACTCCGGCGGAATTGCCCTGGAAAGCCTTGGGCGTGGACATCGTGATCGAATCCACCGGATTGTTTACCGAAAGCGAAAAAGCCGCCGGGCATTTGCAGGCCGGGGCCAAGAAAGTGATCATTTCCGCACCGGCCAAGGGCGATGTGAAGACCATTGTCATGGGCGTCAACGAGCAGGAATACGACGCCGTCAAACACAACATCATTTCCAATGCCTCCTGTACCACCAATTGCATCACTCCCCTCGTCTACGTGCTTCTTAAAGAAGGCATCGGCATCGAAACCGGCTTGATGACCACCATTCACGCGTACACCGCGACCCAAAAGACCGTGGACGGCCCGTCGAAGAAAGACTGGCGTGGCGGTCGGGCAGCGGCTATTAACGTCATCCCATCGACCACTGGCGCGGCCAAGGCTGTGGGCGAAGTGCTGCCGGTGACCAAAGGCAAACTGACGGGCATGTCATTTCGCGTTCCCGTTGCGGACGTCTCCGTGGTTGATTTGACCTTTCGCTCGGTCAAAGACACTTCGATCGAGGAGATCGACGCGCTTTTTAAGAAGGCCTCCGAAACGTACCTCAAGGGCTACTTAGCCTTTAGCCATGAAGAAGTGGTTTCCTCCGACTTCATCCACGACAGCCATTCGTCCATTTATGACTCTCTCGCCACCACGCAGAACAACCTCAAAGGCGAGAAACGGTTCTTTAAGCTCATTTCCTGGTATGACAACGAATGGGGATATAGTAACCGCGTCGTCGATCTTGTTCTTTATATCTCCAAGAAATAATTAGAGTTACAAATATTGGAAGAAATAAGGACAGTTTAGATTTAGGAAAAACAGCACGAATGTGACACAAATGACAGCACGAATGTGACATTATCAAATTCTGACCGAACACAAAAGGCCAGTTGCGCTAATAACGTAGCTGGCTTTTTGTTTATGGGGGGGAACCGTTTTGGGCGTTTTAAGTTCTCACAAGGGCTTTAGAACTAAAAAGAAGGGCCGTTCAGAGGTGTTCCTAAATACAAAACCCCTTGGGTATTCCAAGGGGCTCTGTATAAATAAATTTCCTGTAATTATTTCTTTTTTGCTGTTTTCTTCTTTGCAGTCTTCTTTTTGGTAGCCATGATGATCTCCGTTGCTTAAAGGTTGATTACAAGAATATTAACATATGGTAAATTAGATACAAGATATGTCTAAAAAAAGAGAACTAAATGCTGAGATTCGAAATAAATTACAGGGTGCTGTAACTGTTTTCGATAGGATACAAAGAGGTGAGGAGGTGGCGGACGAGTTTATCGTAGCGGCCATCAAGAAATTAGATGAAGCAAACGATATGCTGAAGAGGAAGCAACTAAAAACAATCCGCAGTAAATTATTTCTACTCCTGCCAGAACCCACTCGCAATAGATTACAACCCATTTTTTAAATAGTCCGCCAAGATGAACTATCACAGCATTACTGATAGTAATATTTTAATTGACTAACTTAAGAAATTTGGTATATTACTCATCGACCTGATGTGACCATCAGTTGCTTTGATCTTTGATAATTCCTCCTCGAAATCGATCCCGCGCTAAGAGTCCTGTAGAGACTGTTTGATAGCTTCTATTTTTTAATAGAAGCAGCGATGGCAATTTGCCATTGTAGTTTTTTTGGGCCAGTATCCCGTGTCACGTATCCAACAATTAGCATGTAGTAATAGCTAATAATAGATATGACATGAATACACTATACACGGCTGCAAAAAGATTCCTCTGAAATGGATGTACGTTTGTTTGCTTGTCAGAGCGGCAGGGGCGATTCTACCGGCTGCGGAATGCAATTGTGCGTTCTGACAACCAACAGGAGGGATTTATGAACAAAAGACAGTTAAGATCAAAGTTGGCAAAAGTGATTGTATCCTTGGATAAGATCATTTTTGACACAAGCAAACAAACTTGTAAGCAACCGAAGGAGTTAATTAAGCACAAACAAAGACTGGTGAATTTATTGAGTGAGATTGAAGGAGAGGGAGCGATTGATTGGAACCTGGTTTTAGTCGTTCTCTATCGAGTAGTGGCTCGGATTCATTCACTGGTATCATAAGCGTGTTTAATTATAACGACCGAAGAGCGAGCACATCCATTCTACAGAGTAAGCAACATTGGCATGAGCCAATATTTATATATGAATGTCGGTGAAGCAATAAAAGACCTGCGATGCAGAAAGAAACTCTCCCAGAAAGATTTAGCGAAAAGACTGGGCATTACTCAGGGCTATCTTTCTTTGATTGAGAGAGGAGAGCGGGAGCCTAACCTCGACTTTATTAAGAAAACGGGCGAATGTTTAGGTATTCCCCAGCAGTTGATTTTTCTCCTGACTTGCGATCCACGTCCAAAGCATAAGAGTTTTGCAAAGCCAATAAAAGAAATTGCAGCGGCTATTGATGACATCCTCCAAGCCATTTAATCCAACGGTCTTTCCTCTTAAATCTCCTACCAATTTCGCATGGCTTTTAGGCGTTTCAATCGAGGAATTGGAAGAAATCGCCGAAAAAGCAGATTCTTTTTATAGCCCTTTCGTTAATGACAAAGGGCGTAATATTGATAATCCCCGACAGAAATTAAAAATCATTCAAGGTAAGATCAACAAAAAGATATTAACTCAATATCCATTCCCTGATTTTATTACGGGAGGTGTTAAGGGTAAAAAGATTCAAGATCATTTGAGTATTCATGTTCAGCGTCCCGTAGTTGTCACTTTAGATGTTAAAAATTGTTTTCCCAATATTTCAAATACTATGGTCTATAAGGTATGGCGTGAGCGTTTAGGATGCTATCCGGACACTGCACGTCTAGCAACAAGATTGACCACTTTTAAAGGGCATGTCCCATTAGGTTCCGCAACCAGCAATCTTATAGCCGCATTAGCGCTACTGCCTTGCTTGGAAAAAGTTAAATGTCTGGTGGAGAAACATGGATTTTGTATGCGTCAATTCGTCGATGATACTGCACTATCTGGGGGAAATCTAAAAGACAATTTAATAACAGATATTTGTAAAGAATTCTCAAGGCAGGGTTTTACTATAAAGCGCAAAAAAGTTATTGTGATGCGTTCCAATAAACCCCAATTGGTGACTAAAATGTTGGTCAATCGTAAGATGGGAAAGCCGCGAGGGGAACGTAACAAAATAAGGACCGCGTTAAAACAGTTGGAGCTTATGGGGTCTGCGCACCCACAATTTGCGACAGCTTATTTAAAAGTGAGGGGACGAATCAACTATTTAAAACCATTCCATCCAAGAGTTGTTGAGCAAATGACCGAGCGGTTAGAAAATATTAAGACTGATCATTTGTGAGTAAATAATGACCTAATAAGCGGGCATGTAGCCCACGATGTAGTCTTTTTTGGTTTTTTGCTGTTTGTCATTTTTTATAGAAGAATACTGGTTTTGCCCATAAGAATAGTGTTGGGTCTTGTTTTGATATTCTTAATCGTAGGCATTTCTATTTCCCGTATTTATATGGGTGCCCATTGGGCGACAGATGTTTTAGGCGGATACTTGGTGGGTTTCATTTTTCTTTTGACCATGCTCTACTTTTATTTCAAAAGATAACATTATTACGTCGCCTTATTCCACGGTATACACAATTTGTTTATAAGGGATATGCTCAAGTTGAGGCAGGTATTAATTTAATATTAATCATACCTTAATGTAGTTATTCATAAAATACTATGTTCTGTAACACCATTTAAGGAGGAGTAAATGAAATTGATCATAGCCTTGATGGCTTTATTGGGTTCGTGTTTTACAACAAATGTTCACGCTCAACACGAATCTATGAATCATGGTGCCCCTTCAGCAAAGGCAAGTTCCATTAAGCAGAAAAGCAAAATAATGGATGAAAAGGAACATAACATGGATATGCCTACCAAAGGCATGTATGGTTCGTATCCAATGACCAGAGAAGCTTCTGGAACAAGTTGGCAGCCAGAATCAACGCCTATGGAAGGCATTCATGGAATGGCCGGAGATTGGATGACAATGACTCATGGCTTTATCTATGGCATCTACAATAAACAAGAGGGCGATAGAGGCGATAACAAGCTTTATAGTGAAAGTATGTTGATGTTTATGGCACATCGTCCACTCAACGAAGGAACTATTGGTTTTCGAAGCATGATTTCATTAGATCCTCTTATGGGAAAGGATGGCTATCCCGTACTTTTACAAACCGGTGAAACGGCAAATGGCCGCTCACCTTTAATAGACCGTCAGCATCCCCACGATTTTTTATCTGAATTAGCTTTAACATACAGCCATCCTCTTGGAGAAAAGAATTCTTGGTTTACCTACCTTGGCCTGCCAGGCGAACCCGCTCTAGGGCCTGCGGCTTTTCCTCATCGTTTTCCTGCGCTTTTCAACCCAGAAGCTCCATTATCTCACCACTGGCTCGATTCAACGCACATCACTTTTGGTGTGGCGACCCTGGGATATGTTTGGGATAAGACAAAATTAGAAGTATCTAGCTTTAGGGGTCGTGAACCTGATGAAAGTCGCTGGGATATTGAATCTCCCAAGTTCGATTCAGTTTCTGGACGGTTGACTTATAATCCGACACCTAATTGGTCCATGCAGATGAGTGGAGGACATATCGACAGCCCAGAGCAGCTGGAACCAAATAAGGATGTCAATCGATATACCGCATCCACCACCTATAACCAACCCTTAGAAATAGGAAACTGGCAAACGACTTTAGCTTGGGGCCGAAATAGAAATTATCCCGGAAAAAGTACAGACGCTTTTCTTTTAGAATCTGCTTTGAGTATCCATAAAACCCATACTATATTTGGAAGGGGAGAAAGAGTTGAGAAGGACGAACTTTTTGAAGAGGGTGATCCACTGCACGGTACGTATATCATTCATAAGGCTACAGTAGGATATGTTTACGATTTTCCCGAGTGGCATAAGATGCAATGGGGAATAGGAACATCGGTAGGGGTAAGTTTCCTCCCCAATGAAATTGAATCTGCTTATGGCAAGAATCCCATGTCGTATCTTGGCTTTGTCCGAGTGAAGTTATAAAGCCAATTATACCTTGGTCTAATTGATTCATTTTGAGTCTTCTTTAGAATAATAGCAATGAGATAAGCAGGTTTCAGGCTATTAACCAAAGGAAAAATCAATGAAAACATTACTACCACTGCTCTTAATTTCTCTCATGATCGGAACTTTCGCAGGATGCCAAAATAGTGCAAAAGACCATAACATGACTCCAGCAGAACATTCAAGGATGTAAATTTATATAACCAAAAGGAGTAAAATTATGAAAGAAACAATATCAAATACTAAAGATCCAATCTGCGGAATGACCGTGGATCCATCAACCGCACTTCATGCCGAACACGATGGAAAGACATTCTATTTTTGCAGTGACCACTGTAAGCAAAAGTTTTTGTCGAACCCTACTGGTTCTAAGCCGGAGGGTAAGTCTGGTAGTTGTTGTAGTTAACACCACAGGTTACGGGTATCAAAAACTAGCACGGGTTTGGGGCAGTTGCCCTATACCCGTTTTTTGTTTAAAATAAACCCTTGACTCTCCAGTATACTGGAGGGTGTATAGTTAAATCAAACTACAAGGGAGGGTTAGAAATGTTTATAGGCGAAATTAGCAAGCAATCCAATATTCCAGTCAAGACGATACGGTATTACGAGGAGTTTGGCCTTTTAGCCCAGCCTAAACGGACACATTCGAAATACCGTATTTACAGTCCAAAAGACCTTGAGAAGCTTTTGTTTATCAAAAAAGCGAAAGATTTGGGGTTAACCCTGGCGGAAATTAAAAATATCATCAAACGCAGCAGCCGGGGAGTCGATGCTACGTGTTGTTTGGTTCATGAGGTCTTTGAACAGAAGATAGTTGAGTGTGAAGGCAGAATTAAAGAATTGAAAGAAACCAAAAAGCGCTTAAGTGATCGGCTACACCATTGGATAACAACCAGTGAGGCTAAGAAAATAAAATTTACAATTTGTCCTCAAATAGAAAAAGAAGGAGTTTAAAAATGAAAAATCAATCATGGATGATGCTTATTTGTTGTTTGGGGCCTTTATTGTTCTTTTTTGTAGCTCCAGCGTTGGGATTTAACAAAGAGAATTCATTTTGGGTTTTTATCCCTGTCATTTTGTTGGTTTTTTTTATGATGTTGCGCAAAGGTGGAGGTTGTTGCGGCGGTCATCAGGACAAGAAGCCTGATACGGATACAAAGGAAGGGCAAGAGAAGCATGGTTGCCATTAAAGGGATGCTATTAATATTTAATAAACAGTAATTATAAAAAGGAGCAGTATATGTGGAGAAATGTCTTAGTTATTACAGCAGTTATTGTCTTAACCGTTTCAGGATTAGCATTAGCTAGCAAGATGGGAATGGGTGGTGGTTGCTGTAGTACTCATCCAACGCATCATCAGAATTAAAAGATAGATTATGTTTATTATTAACCGAAAGGATCAGTATATGAAAAAGAGTATTGTAGTTATCACAGGAGTCATTATTTTAACCGTATCAGGCTTAGCCTTCGCCCAAATGGACGATAAGGGCAAGGAAATGATGAAGGATAAGGCAGGAATGATGGGCATGATGGAAGGCAAAGGCATGATGGGAATGTGTCAGTCCATGATGAATAAACCATCCTTAGTTGGTGTTAGTGACGGAGTTGTCGTTCTATCCGGTAAGAAGTTATATAAATATGACGCTAATCTTAATTTAGTTAAAGAAGCTGAGATTAAGATAGAAGCGATGGGAGACGGTAAAATGTGCCCCATGTGTCAAATGATGAAAGATAAAGAGTTAACCAAGGATGACAGTAAGAAGACAGATTCTAATTCGCCTGCGGTGGACCATGCAGCGCATCATTAATCTTTAAAGGAGATTGGGGTGCGGGGAATATACCCGCGCCCCAAGAGTATCTATGGCTAAAGATCCTATATGTGGAATGAATGTTGATGAAACAAAGGCCCTCTCCGGCCAAAAGGCAGGGGAGACCTTTTATTTTTGCAGCGAACATTGCCGATCCAAATTTTTAAAAGATAACAAGGTCCAAGTCCCCGTTAAACAAGATGCCAAAGCTCCTTTAGCTCAAGGGGCCGTGTATACCTGTCCCATGCATCCAGAAATCCGTCAGGATCATCCGGGGGATTGTCCTAAATGCGGTATGCATTTGGAACCCTTGAACTCAACGGGTGAGAACAGTGAGGAAGAAAAGCAAATTCACTCGTTATCTTTAAAGTTCTGGATTGGTCTGGCACTAACAATTCCGATTGTAGTTTTAGTGTTAGGTGAAATGATCCCTGCAATAAATATCGGTAGATTCATACCGCATCATTTATTGCCATTTATCCAATTAGGGTTAGCGACACCAGTTGTTTTATGGGCTGGAGGAATGTTTTTTGTCAAAGGATGGCAATCTTTGATTAATAAAAGCCTTAACATGTTTACACTCATTGCACTAGGAGTGGGAGCAGCTTATGGCTACAGCATAGTAGCTGTATTATTTCCTCAAATCTTTCCGGAATCGCTAAAGAAGATGGGAACTATCGGCTTATATTTTGAAGCTGCTGCTGTCATTACGGTTTTAATTATTTTAGGACAGTTATTAGAGGCTAAGGCGCGCAGCCAGACAGGGCAAGCGATTAAAGCTTTGCTCGGGTTGGCTGCTAAGAATGCGCATAGGATTATTAATGGTGTTGAAGAAGAAGTGCCTATTGATTCTATTAACAAAGGTGATTTACTCAGAGTTCGTCCTGGAGAAAAGATTCCATTGGATGGAATTATTAGTGAGGGGCATAGCAGTATTGATGAATCGATGATTTCAGGCGAACCAATGCCTGTGGAAAAAAATGTGGGTGATCGTGTGATTGGAGCAACAGTTAATCAGACGGGCAGCTTTGTCATGAAAACGGAAAAAGTAGGGGCAGAAACTCTGCTTTCACAAATCATCCATATGGTTGCTGAAGCCCAGCGTAGTCGTGCTCCTATTCAAAAATTGGCTGATACAATCTCTGGTTATTTTGTTCCTGTTGTAATTTTGATTTCTATTTTTACTTTTACTGTTTGGGCGATCTGGGGGCATGATCCGAAGCTAGCTCATGCGATTGTGAATGCCATTGCAGTTTTGATTATTGCCTGTCCTTGTGCTCTGGGTTTAGCTACACCGATGTCGATTATGGTTGGTGTTGGTCGTGGCGCACAAAATGGTATTCTGATTAAAAATGCTGAAGCTATAGAAAAGGCTGAGAAAGTCACTCATGTTTTAACGGATAAAACAGGTACGCTTACAGAAGGAAAGCCCAAGGTCACGGCATGTGTTCCAAGTCAGGGTTGGAATGAACAGAAACTAATCGGCATCGCGGCTTCCATAGAGCAGAGCAGTGAACATCCATTAGCAAGGGCGATCATTGATTACGCGAAAGAAAAAGACGCCAAGCTGGAATCTATACAGGATTTTGAATCGGTCACTGGAGGCGGAATCAAGGGTAAGTTTAATGGACAAGCTATTATTTTAGGAAAGCAAAAATTTTTAGAAGACCAGAAGATCATTTTTCCTGAAGATCTAAAGAAGAAGGCTGTAGAATTACAAACCAAGGCTCAGACCGTGGTATGGGTAGCGGTCGATCAAAAGGTGATTGGAGTGCTTGGAATTTCCGATCCTATTAAGAAAACAACTGCTGAAGCGATTGAAGCCCTACACAAGATGGGTATTAAGGTGGTCATGCTTACTGGGGATAATCAAAAAACGGCTGAGGTAATCGCTAAAGAATTGAACATCGATGATGTAAGAGCAGAGTTGGAGCCTAGAAGTAAACAAGAGATTGTCAAACAATTCAAAGCCCAAGGCGCTAATGTCCTTATGGCGGGAGACGGCATTAATGATGCCCCTGCCTTAGCACAGGCTGATGTGGGAGTTGCAATGGGCACAGGAACGGATGTGGCCATAGAAAGCGCAGGAATAACCCTCGTTAAGGGTGATTTGATAGGTATTGTGAAAGCTTTGCGATTAAGTCGAGCTGTTATGGGTAATATCAGACAAAATCTTTTCTTTGCCTTTATTTATAATGTACTGGGTATTCCTGTAGCTGCTGGTATTTTATATCCCTTCTTTGGGATTCTGTTAAGCCCGATCATTGCAGGAGGGGCCATGAGTTTTAGCTCGGTCTCAGTCATTGGTAATTCTTTACGCCTAAAAGGGACACAATTGTAAAGCTTAATTTATTGCTCTTAAAGATTTTTGTGGTATTCTTTAAATAAGAGGTTAACTATGCGCAAGGCGTTTTTTCCATTAGCAGGGGTAAGTTTAATAGGGGTATTTCTCTTTAGTACCCTCGTCTGTTGTTGTGTTCGCCATTTAGTTCAGGATAAGAAAGTTTCATCCTGCTGCCATAAGACTGCCAAATCCGATCCAGTCAAATGTACAGATGGTTGTTCTTCTTTAGTTAAATCAGCCGAAAAAACTAAAACTTTTGATCTTTCACCAGCGCCTCTTATACTTGCTCAACAATCTTTTATTCCTGAGTTTTCTTTAAAACCTGTCCATATTACTAAGTCGATTTTTATAAACGGACCGCCCGGCCCGTTTACGGCTGTTCCTCTTTATACTCAATTCCATTCCCTCCGAATTTAGTCTCCTCTCCAAATAGTTAGTGGTCTTTATTTTCTATTCTAAGGGAGGAACTATGTCTAATTTTCTTAAACTATTTATTCTGATTGCAGTTATCTTTAGCAGCACTTTGGCTTTCGCCAAAGAGATTTGGTATTGCCCGATGCACCCTAATTACACAAGTGACAGGTCAGGGTTATGCCCGATTTGTAATATGAGCTTAGTTAAAAAGGAAGGAAACCCTAGTGCAGAAGCTGCCGCCATGCGTGTGGAACAACAGCATAAAGGTATTGATGGTCACGCAGCTGTTTCTTTTAGTTCCCAACAAGTGCAATTGATGGGGATAAAAACATCACTGGTCAAGCGTGAGGTATTGACTAAGAAACTGCGTGTGCCCGGTTATGTCTCAACCCTCCATGATTTGTTTAAATATCAGGACGAACTTATCAAAGCCAGCCGTGATTATGTGACTATCTACCGAGATTATAAGCGTTTCGCCCATACTCGTCGTTCATGGGAAACTCACCGTGAATTGCAATTAAAGTTACATGAATCCAAGGACAGTTTACTTCGTTTAGGTCTTGGCTCAAAAGACATTGAGAAGCTCGAGCAAGTGGATTGGAGAACTGCATGGAAACAACCCGAATTATTACTTTTTCGAAATGATATCAATTATTGGGTTGTTGCACAAATCTTTGAAATTGATCGTGGTTTTTTGGCGACAGGTCAAGAGGTTGAAATTGAAATACCTTCATACAATGAGCCTGCGAAAGGAATCATCCGTACAATAGGTGGGACCTTTAATACAGATACAAGGACGGTTAATGCCTTGATTGAACTCAAAGATTATCGCGGAGAATTAGAGGGCAATATGTTGGTTGATGTAAATATTGCCATTGAATTAGGGGAATCTCTAATGATTCCTAAGACTTCAGTCATGGATACAGGATTGAAAAAAATTGTTTATGTACAGACAGCACCGGGAATGTTTGAGCCGCGTGATATTAAGGTGATTGCTTTAGGAGATAATGGCTGGGCGGTTAAGTCTGGATTAAAAGAAGGCGAAAAAGTAGCAGTAGAGGGAAATTTCCTTCTTGATTCAGAAAGCCGTTTACAAGCTTCATTCCAAGGAGCAATGGAAGGAATGGAGGGACATAGCCATGGAAACTAAACGTGAAGGATTAGTTGAGCGCATCATTGAAGCATCAGCGCATAATAAATTCTTGGTTTTGTTGTTTACTGCTTTCGCCATAGTAGCGGCTGTATGGTCAGTGAGAAATATTCCATTAGATGCCATTCCAGATTTATCGGATACTCAGGTCATCATTTATTCAAGATGGGATAGGAGCCCAGATATCATAGAAGATCAAGTAACGTACCCAATTGTTTCATCACTATTGGGAACACCCAAAGTCAAAGCGATTCGGGGATTTTCTGATTTTGGATACTCCTACGTTTATGTGATTTTCAAAGATGGCACTGACCTTTATTGGGCCCGCAGCCGTGTCCAAGAGCAATTGGCCCGTATCACTTCTTCATTGCCTCCAGGGGTCAAAACAGAGTTAGGCCCAGATGCAACAGGAGTAGGGTGGGTCCTACAGTATGCGCTTGTTGATAAAAGCGGAAAACATAGCTTGCAAGAGATGCGTAGTTTCCAAGATTGGAATTTGCGTTTTAGTTTGCAAAGTGTCCCTGGGGTTGCCGAAGTTGCTCCATTAGGGGGTTTTGTTAAGCAATATCAGATCATTGTCGATCCCAACAAATTGCTTTCCTACAAAATCCCTATTACAAAAGTCATGGAAGCTGTACGGAACGGCAATCAAGAAGGTGGCGGGCGTTTGCTTGAAATGAGTGGCTCTGAATATATGATCCGGGGCAGAGGCTATGCTAAGTCTATTGAAGATCTTGAAGAGATTTCGCTAGGTGCAAATGCCAACGGGACGCCCATTTTAGTCAAACACATTGGAAGCGTAAACATCGGTCCAGACATCCGCAGAGGTGTTTTGGATTTAAATGGTGAAGCCGATGTGGTGGGCGGCACCATTGTCATGCGCCAAGGTGAGAATGCTTTGACCACCATTCGAGCAGTCAAAGAACGATTAAAGGAGGTCAAACCATCTCTTCCTGAAGGGGTAGAAATTGAAATCACCTATGATCGCTCTGAATTGATTATTAGGGCCATGGAAAATTTAAGGAGACAACTCATTGAGGAAATGCTCATCGTGAGCTTGGTGATCCTGGTTTTCCTATGGCATTTTGCATCCGCTTTTATCCCTATTATCACTATTCCTATCGCCGTTCTTTTGTCTTTTATCCCGATGTTAGGGATTAATTTGACTTCTAACATCATGTCACTGGCTGGTATTGCCATTTCCATTGGGGTCTTGGTGGATGGGGCCATTGTACAAATGGAGAATGTGTACAAACGTTTGGAGGAATGGCAAGCCGAAGGGCGTAAAGGAAGCGCGCATGATGTTATTTTAAAAGCACTTAAAGAAGTCGCGCCATCAGTGTTTTTCTCACTCTTGGTCATTGCAGTTTCTTTTTTACCAATTTTTACCTTAGTAGATCAAGAAGGTCGACTTTTTAAACCATTGGCTTGGTCAAAGACTTTTGCCATGGCCATCGCGGCTGTTTTGGCGATCACATTAAGCCCTGCCCTTAGAATGCTTTTTGTCAGTGAAAAGGGTAAATATTATCCGGAAGAGAAGCATCCGGTCAGCCGTGTGCTATTTAAGATTTATGAGCCAGCTTGCCGTTTTGTTCTTAAATATGCCAAAACAACATTAGTTGCCGCGGTACTGTTGGTTTTGACAACCATTCCTATTTATATGAAAC
>JAKFXC010000052.1 GCA_021731625.1 Candidatus Omnitrophota bacterium | reverse complement strand
CGTTGCTATGGACCCCGGCGGACCGCAACAGCAGCCGCGCCTCCGAGGGGACCGTGGACCAGATCGGAGCGGTGGAATACCGGTATGACTATGCCTATGGCAAGGTGTTGCGGCGGCAGGCCACCTACGGCCAGGCCTTTCGTGGCACCTGGGGCGAGGAACAGGAAGTTGTCTCCGGCGTGGAGGAGCTCAAATTTGTGTATTATTTTTCCAAAAATCCCGGGATGGAAGAAAAAGCTCGGACGGACGGCCAACGTCCGATGGGCGTCTTAGTCAGCGTGCGCTTAAAGGGGCAGAATGCCCCGCGCGAACTCGTGCAATATTTTGCCATTCCCGTCGGAGGTTAAGCGGTGAGGGTCAAGGGCCAACCATCGGGCTTCATATTGGTGTTTTCGCTGTGGGTGCTCTCATTCCTAACGGTCCTGGCTGTTAGCGTGGCGGCGGGGATCAAGCAAAAGATCATCCTCGCCGACAAACTGGACCAGCGCAGCCGCATGCGCCACCTCTTGGATGCGGCGGCCGCTAAAACCAAGGTGTATGTGCGGGCCCAAAACGCGTTGTCTCCCGGCGGGTACTCGCTGACTTTTAAAGTCAATTGCCATAATAATCCCGAGAATTTTGCGCAAATTTCCCTGGGCCGCGATCAGGCCAGTGTCAGCTACACCTTGTTCGACCAGGGGTTGGCCACGGAGGTCTTCGGCGTGGTCGATGAGGAACGAAAAATCAATTTAAATACCGTTGGTCTCATCACCCTGCAGCGGCTCTTGGAGCGGGTGTTGGGTCTTCAGTCCGATGACGCCAACAAATTGGCGCAGGCTATCATGGATTGGCGGCAATGGGGAGATTCCCAAGTTGCCGGGTTCTCCAGCGATGAGTACTACCGCAATCTGCAACACCCTTACAAGAAGAAGGAAACGGCGTACGAAGTCCCGGAAGAGCTTTTGCTGGTCCAGGGCATCACCAAAGATATTTATGAGCGCCTGCTGCCGTACGTGACGATCTACGGCAATGGGCAAGTCAACATCAATACCGTCCAGGCCCCCGTGTTGTTTGCGTTGGGACTGGATGACCAGGTGGCGGAAAAAATATTGTCGGTCCGCCGGGGCAAAGATGGCATGGAAGGGACCAGCGACGATTATGTTTTTGGCAAGACGTTTGACGTGGCCGCCGAAGTCCATGCCATGATGCGGCTGGAGCCGGCCGAGGCCCGCGCCATCGACGGACTTAACGTGTTGGGCCTTTTGACCATCCATTCCTCATTTTTTAGGGCGCACCTGCACGCGGCACTGGGCGGCAGTCCATGGTCCAAAGAAGCGCGCATGGTTTTTTCCGCCGGGTCCGGCAAGATCGTGTATTGGCGGGAAAAATAATTGTTTTTCTCATGGTGCAGGTTGGAAAATTGGCTATAATACGAGTGATTCATTTATCCAAAAGGACCTCATGTTCGAAGGCGACAAACGCTATTTAAGCATTTTCATCCACGAGACCACCATCAAAGTTGCCCAGGTCAAAACTTCCGGGGCCGTGGAAAAAGTGGTCCGCGCCACCGCCGCCGGCACCTCGGCCGATGATTTGGCCAAGTCTTTAAAATCCGCCCTCACCGGTTTTAATCGCAAAGCTCCGGTGGTTTGCGTCATCCCGGCCAGCGCCGCAACTTCCAAAAGCATTGAAGTTCCGTCCACCGACCCGAAAGAAATCCGCTCTATCATCAACCTGCAAGCCAGCCGGCACACCCCCTATTCCCGGGAGGAAGTGTTGATTGGCCATATCAATTTAGGCGCCACCAGTGTTGGGACCAAAATTTTATTGGTGATTGCGCATCGCCATCCGGTGCGGGACCGTTTAATGGTCCTGGAAAAATGCGGCTTGACCTGCGAGAAGGTATTGTTCGCGCCCGAGGGGATCGGCCGTTTGTATGCCAAAGGTTTAAATTTGAAAAATGAACAAGTTGGTTTGGTGGACTTTACCGTCAATGCGGTGAGTTTTTTAGTGGTCGGCCGCTCCAGTGTGGTCTTTTCCCGTAGCGTTCCGATGGGCATCAAACAATTGATGGAGCCGTCAGCAGCAGCGAGAGGAGCCGTCCCCGCGGCAGGGGCAACCGCCCCAGCGGCCGACAGCGACGGGGCCGTGCGCATGATGGAAGAGCTCGGCAAATCGCTGGCCGCGTATCAGAGTGAGGATACGGAAGCGGTGGACTCCTGCGTGGTCACAACAGACAATGGCGCCATTAAGAAGATTCTCGGGGAGTTGCAGACGGTCCTGAAAGTCCAGACCCGCGTCAGCCCGTATGTCGCTTTGATTAAAGCAGGAGCGGTTAAAGGCAAATTGCAAAACGACTATGCCGATGATTCGTTTTTGGAGGTGATTGCTCCGGTGGCCACATTGGCCAAGGCTGAAGTCAACCTCATGCCGGAAGAGATGATCGTCAAGCGCTCGGTGGAACAGCAGAGCGTGGAAGCTACCAAGACCTGCATTGGTGCGCTGCTCATCATGCTGCTCGTCGGCGGGGTCATCATGAGCAAGATTTATTTTAAAGATGTGTACCTCAATAAGAATTTGCGCGAGCGCTATGCCGCCCAGAAGCAGGAGGTGCAAAAATTGCAGGACCGCATGGCCAAGACCAAGATCATCCGCGATTACCTTCAGGAACGCATGGTGAGCTTGGACCTCTTTCAAGAACTCTACCGGGTCACTCCGACGGAAATTTATTTGACCAGCATCACCCTGGAAGAGGACGGGGCCATTGCGGTGGCGGGTGTGGCCCAGACCATGTCCCAGGTTTTTACCTATGTCAAAAAGCTGGATGATTCACCCATGTTCGATAATCCCAAGACCAAGTCCACGGCCACCAAAAAAGACGCTGGCAAGGACGTGGCTGTTTTTGAAGTCACTTTGAAACTCAATGACGGAAGCGGCGAAAAGCCCAAAGAAGTCCAAAAGCAAGCGCTCACGAAGGAGTAAGGTGTGATAGCGAAGTTCATGGCCGGTTTGTCTCCCCTTGGTAGAATACTTTTTGCGGGTGCCGTCGGGATTGTGGTGATCATGCTGTTCGACATCCTTTTGCTGGGGCCCACCATGTCCCGCCTGCAAACCATTGATCAGGAGATCGACAAAGAGAAAAGCAGCATCAAGCAGGATTTGCATTTCCTCGAATATAAGAACAAAATCCTTAAAGAGAGTCAGGCGGTGGAGCCCTATTTGGTGCAGGAATTGCCGGCGGAAGAGGAAATCATCGCGGCGTTTCTAAAGAAAATCGAGGTGCTGGCCACCAAATCCAACGTCACCTTGATCAAAGTCACGCCTTCCCCAGGTTCGCAGGAGAAGGAATTTCTAAAATACCAGGCAGACCTTGAGTGTTCCGGGAAACTGGCGGATGTGATCATGTTTATGCACTTAGTCGACACCTCCGAGGATCTGATGAAGGTCATGAAATTTTCTTTTTCAAACAAGAAAGCCGAGAGCGATGATCTGAAAGCGATCATGAGCATCAATAAAATCATCGTGACCAAACAAGGCGTTGCCTTGCCCTCAATGAAAACACCGGCCTCGGCAGATGGGTCGAAACCGGCCCCTGACACGGCCACCACGGCCAAGCCGTCCGACGCCGCCCGTTAAACCACACACCTATGGTCGATAAAATTTTGCTTTCCGCAGCCATGGTCATGGCCTTGTCGATACCCGGGGTTTCCGCCGCCACGGTGCGGGAACTCTACGAGCAGGCGGTGGACGCCTACAACAAACAGGATTTCGAGCAGGCGGTGGATTTTTACCAGCAGACCATCAAAATGGCTCCCAATTTCGCCCCGGCCTATATCGGGATGGGACTGGCCCTGAAGTCCAAAAACGCCGACACCGACGAGGTTTTGTATTATTACAAGACCGCCGTCGAGATGGACCCCACCAATACCCAGGCCTTGGAACAGCTAGGCCGCCTGTACCATTCCATGAACCAATTGGACAAGGCCGAGCGGGTGTTTTTAAAGGCGCTCAAAATTGATCCGGGCCTGGGGAGCATCAAATTGTCCTTGGCCTGGATTTATTTGTCGGGAAGACCGAAGCCGGAGCTGGCGATCAAATATTTCAAGGAGACGCTGCAGAGTTCCAAGAGCCCGGAACTTTATTACGGACTGGGCATGGCCTACTTTGCCAACAACAGCCGGGTGGAGGCCATGGACATGATCACCCAACTTAAAAAAATGGGGCAAGACGATTACGCCAAACGTTTGGAACAAGCGGTGCGGGAAAATCGTAAAGTCGTGATTGAGCAAACGCCCGAAACCCCTCCTTCTCCAACGGAGGAGAAAGCGTCACCCACAGACACCGGCATCAAAGTCCGCTTGCGCGGTAAACTTTCCGACCTTTAATGGACGGCAAAGACCTTGATCCGGGTGCGTCCGGTCAGGTCATTGGCAGATTTGATCAGCTTAAAATTCCGCAAACCGATCCCATCGAAATAATACAATTTCATCAGCAGGCTCCTGGCCAGCGGCGTGTCCATCAACCTGGCCACCAGTTGATGGTCTTGTTCGTACACCACCACGGAATAGTTTAAATTAGCGTCGGCAAAAGTATTTTCCGCGATGCGGTCCTGGTTGCGGAAAATCAGGCTGGCGGGCACGCCTTGGCCATACTGCCCGGAACTAATCTTGACGGCATTCATGTCCTTGCGGACCTGCACGCCCCCCTGAAAAGTTAAGGCCTGCTCGTTTTGCCCAATCAGGGGCAAAGGCTCGCTGTACTTGGGCACTCCGCCGGAGGAAAGTCCCCATAGAAAATCAATAAATGCTGGTGAGCTGGAAGGCGGCAGGGCAAAGAGCCGGGCAGGGTCGGCATTGATCTGTTCAATTTTGGCAAAGTCGCGCACGCCGGTAAATACCAACCCTAAACTTTGGTCCACCAATTCATTGTATACCAGCACATAGCTGTGTGGGTCCCCGCCGCGGGTCAACTCCAGCAGGTGGGCGCTGTCTTCACCTTTTAAGTAGGGTTTCAAAATGTCCAGGGCTCGGGCCTCGGGTTGCCCGGCGATCGCCGTCAATAATGCCACGGCTTTGGACGTTTTTAAACCGCGGCCGATCAAAAAATCCGCCGCCTGATTGCCGCTGGAATTAAGCATCAACAGCAGTCCTTTGGCCTGGGCCTCGTCGGTGCTTAAAAACACATTGGCCATCCAATACCCGGTTTGGCCTTCGCTTAAGCTGGCCCCGTCGAAGGGGACCCGGCGGTGGGCAATGGCCTTGATGAAATGCCCCGGCGGCCACCAGGTGTTGACAATGCTGTCCGGCGGGGTCTGGGCCCGCACGGCGAGCAATGCGTCTTCCCAGGCGCTGTTAAAAATCGGTGTGAGCACGGTGCGGATATTTTTTTGGCCTTGGGTGAGAGCCCAGAACGAAAGGCCAACGGCCAAGAGCACGGCGGCGATTTTTCCGTAAGGCCGTGGGCGCAGGTTGTTCATGATGCCCTCCACACCCAGGACAAACAAGAGGGAGAGGGGGACTAAAGTGAGCACCACAAACCGTTCGGCCTTCGTGGTCATGGCCAGGGTGATCAAAAGAAACATCGCAAGCAAGGCATATTTGAGCACCGGCCGCCGCTCTTTTTTCACCCACCACCCGCGGGCCAGGCCGGTCCCAGCGCCCAGTAGGACAATCGGCCCACCGGTATTTGACAAAATATCGCGCCAGCCTGATTTTTTTAACTCACCGACTTCCAAAAATAAATTAGGCCAAAGATTTAGCCCCTTGACGGTGAATTTCTGCAATTCGCCCCCGCCTTCGGTAAAGAAGGTGAGGAAATGGCCCCAGCCGTAGATGAGAGTGCCGCCGGCCGCCAGGGTGGCAAGAAAAACAAGCACCAGGATCAATGAGGGCCTGGCCCCGGACATGTTTTTTTGCACCACAGCGTCGTACCCGGCAATGACCGCGGCGCCCAAGATGGCCATAAAAAATAAAAATACCCAACCTTGCCAGATCAGCGAATAGGCAATCAACACCAGGCTCAGCCATAACCCGGACAGCCAGGCCGTGCGTCCTTTGCCGTCGATCGCCTTAAAGAAAATGCCTAAGAAAATAAAGAGAAACAAGAGATGGTAAGGGTCGGTGTCGTACCAGCCCAAGGCGCTGCGTTTAAGAAACACCGGGGCCATGGCCAAATAAAAGCATCCGGTCAAGATGGCAGGATAGCCGGCCCCCAGCAAACGGCAGCACCACATAAAAGCCGCGATGCCCGCTGCGGTCAGCACCAAAGGCGTGAAGGCCACCGCTTCCATAAGGGAAATGTGAGGATTAAAGAGGTGGATCAGTTTATAAAGAAGGAATCCCACATACGGGTGCAGGGTCAGCGGCTGCCAATAGCCAAAGGGGGCGCCCATCAAAGGGTTAAAATATTGATGACCCTTGATGACATCGGCCATGCGGCCGCGGGTCAAGATATTTTCAGTCAGGCTGTAAAAATAAAAAGGGTCGGATTCCAAAAGGTACACCGGCTCCCGGGATTTGGTTTGCTTGGCCATGGCCTGGTTGACTTTTTCGATGGCTTGCCGCACCCGCTCATTGTCGCTGCGCAGGGTGTCATTGAGCCGTTGGGAGGCCATTTGCTCGGCTTGGGCCAGCGGCATTTGAGGGGAATTTGCTAGGATTTGATCCAGGAAGCTTTGTTTGATTTTGTAAATGACCATGAGGGTGGCTTGCTCATTCGTCGGCGACCAAATGTGGCCCAAAAGCGGATACAGCCGGATGTAGGACGCGCAGATGACCGCCGCCACCCAAATGCCCACACCTATCAGCACCGATTTACGCGTCATTGTATTTTCCGCAAGTACAACAAATATTGTTTTCGGATGAGGTCTGCCGCAATGGCAAGGCTGGAATGGTCTTTGCTTTTGGCCTTGCCCATGACAATGCCTAAGAGCTGTCCTTGCCGGTTTAAAATGGCGCCGCCGCTGTCGCCTTTATAGAGGTTTAAGCTGGTCTCGATAAACTCATTGCTGCCGCTGGTGTGGCTTTGCAGCACGCTGATGACTTCGCCGGAGAGGATGCTGTGCTTGACGTAATCGCCGTTTCCCACCGCCACAATTTCTTCTCCTAAGCGGATGCGGGAAGAATCGGCCCATGGCACCGGTTTTAGAGGCCGGCCGGCGTTAATCTTTAAGAAACTAAAATCATAGTCGGGAGAGACGTAGGCGAGCTGGGCCTCGAGTTTGGTGCCATCATTTAAAATGATAAAAATATGAGGGGCATTGCGGATGGTGTGGGTGTTAGTCACCACCAGCCCGGAAGGGTCGATGATAATGCCGGCGCCATTGCGCTCATAGGAGGCCAGGCCTAAACCCCGGGGGCTGCGCATGCCCCGGACGTAGACGGTCTTGACCATGACCAAGGACTCTTTCAGGCCCTGTGCCCGGTCGATGAGGGAAGGTTGGGCAAAAGCAGGAGGGCCGAAAAACAACACCATCAGCCCGCAGAAAACTCTTAACATAATTTTATTCTACCGTATAATAAACCCTTATCCTATGTCTAATATTATTATCCGCGCCTATCAAAAGACAGACCGGGAAGCCATCCGCACGATTTGTTGTGATTATGCGGACCGCGGTAAGCCTGTTGAAGGCATTTTTCCAGATCGCACAGTGGCGGCGGATCTTTTGACCGCCTATTATACCGACTACGAGCCGGCGTCCTCATTCGTGGCCGTGGACAATGGCAAGGTGGTGGGTTATGTGCAGGGTTGTTTGGACAATCGCCGCTATGGACTGGTTATGCTCTGGATCTTGGGCCCCAAGAGTTTAGGCAAGATCATCATGCGGGGGTTTATTTTTCACAAAGCATTCTGGCACACATTGGGCGGCATGCTGGCCAACTGGCGCCGATTCTTGACTTGGCGGAAACAGTCCTTTCATAGTCATGAGGCCCATGTGCATATCGGTGTTGCCGAGGCGGTCAGGGGCAAGCACGTGGGGCAAAGACTGGTCTCGGCGTTTTTACATTATGCCCAGACCCGAGGGGCCACGTCCGTATCCGCGTCAGTGCATGAAAAAAACACCGCGGCTTGTCGCTTTTTTGAGCATTTGGGATTTAGGCTGGAAACCTCTTATCCCATGCTGGATTTTGCCCATAACCGTCCTTATTTAGCCAATCTGTATGTGCATAAAATTACTTAGTCTGTTGGCGGCCTTGTGCCTATTGACGGGTCCGGCATCGGGAGCGTTTGCAGCTGAGGCACCGGTGGCGCCGGCTGCGGATGCGTCGGCCCAGGCGGAGGTCGAAGATCTGGCCTTATTGCCAACCGACCGTATTCTGGTTTTGGCCCCCCACCCTGATGATGAAGTTTTAGGCGCGGCAGGGATTTTGCAGCGGACCGTGGCCATGAAACTGCCGCATAAAGTGGTTTTTTTTACGCATGGGGACAGCAACCAATGGTCGTTTTTGCTCTACCGTCGCCATTTTGTGTTGATGCCCAGGGCGGTGCAAAAAATGGGTTTGGTCCGACGGGACGAAGCCATGGCAGCATCGAGCATTCTAGGGATCGACCGCCAGAATCTCATTTTTTTGGGCTACCCCGATTTTGGCACTTTGAAAATTTGGTATTCCAATTGGAATGACCGACCGCCGCTGGTGAGCATACTCACCCGGGTGACCCGCGTCCCTTACCAAAGTGCCATGCGGCCGGGGGCCTTATATAAAGGGGAAGAGATCCTCAAAGATTTACGCACCATCCTCAAGGAATTCAAACCCACCAAAATTTTTGTTTCCCACCCCGCCGACCATAATGGCGATCATTTGGCTATGTATTTATTTACCCGGGTGGCCGTATGGGACGAGCAGATGGAAAACCAGGTTGAAATTTATCCGTACCTTATCCATTATTTGGGCTGGCCCAAATTGGTCGGATTTCGGCCCAATATGCGCTTACGTCCGCCGGATTTTTTAAAAAACATTATCCCTTGGAAGCAATACCAATTGACCCCGCAGGAATTTGAATTAAAAAAAGCTGCCCTACAGGCTCACAAATCGCAGTATTTTGCGGCCTCAAAGTCTTTATTATCGTTTATTAGGCCGAATGAATTGTTCGGGGACTTTCCAATGGTGCGCTTACACCCGAATGAGAGTCCCGAGGCTTTCTCTCTCAAACGCCATTTTATCCTGACGGCAGAATTGCCGGAGGAGTACAATGCCCGAGAAAAGCGGGCCTTTGTGGGTGTGGAATGGAAGTCTTTGCGCTGGGAAGGCAAAGATTTGGTCATTAGCATAGAGCTTTCCAAACCTTTGGCCAAGGATGTCGAGGCCTTCATTTATATTTTTGGGTACAACGCGAATGTGCCGTTTAAGAACATGCCAAAAATTCGGGTGCGCCTTGGGGTCTTAAGTTATACGGTGTATGATCAGGCCAAACGGTTGGAACAGAAAACGGTCAAGGTCAGCCGCACATCCAATGAAGTGCAGATCCGGGTGCCGCTGAAAGTCTTGGGCAATCCCGACCGTATTTTGACCAGCGCCCGCACGTATCTTGGCAATGTACCCTTAGACAGCGCATCGTGGATGAGGGTGGAACTGACAGGAGAATAACATGGATGTGGTGCAAGCCCTGGTTTTGGCGATTGTGGAAGGAGTCACTGAGTTTTTGCCGGTCTCCTCCACCGGGCATATGGTCATTGCCTCGCATGTGATGCATATCCCGGAGTCTGAATTTTTGAAAACCTATATGATCGCCATACAGTTGGGCGCCATCTGGGCGGTATTTTCCATGTACTGGCGGACTTTTTTATTGGATTGGGAGATCAGCGCTAAAGTCCTGGTTGCCTTTGTGCCTACAGCCGTCATTGGGTTTATTTTATATAAACTCGTTAAACAATTTTTATTGGGGAACCTGCTGGTGGTGGCTTGGGCCATGTTGTTAGGGGGTGTTATCCTAGTTATTTTCGAGCGGTTTTATAGAGAAACCCGCGTCAACACCCGGGAGATTTCCGGTATTTCCTATCTGCAGGCGGTGATTATTGGGGTCTGCCAGGCTTTGGCCGTGGTCCCGGGGGTGTCGCGTTCCGCCGCCACCATTATTGGCGGGCTCATGCTGGGAATATCTCGCCCGGTCATTGTGGAGTTTTCGTTCCTTTTGGCCGTGCCCACCATGTTGGCTGCGACGGCGCTGGATTTGCTTCAAACCGGGGGGGGCCTTACTGGTGCGGAGTGGATGATGTTAGGTCTGGGCTTTGGCACGGCGTTTGTGGTGGCCTTTGTCACCGTCCGCTTGTTCCTGCGCTATGTGCAGCGGAATAATTTTACGGCTTTCGGGATTTACCGGATCTTGGCCGGCATGATGTTGCTGGTTTTGGCCTCAAAAATATAGATCTTTTTGGCTGAACCCTCAAAAATGAGGTATGATTAGAGAATGTTTCAGAAAATCAAGAATTTCATCATAGGCAAGGCCATTAACCCGCATGAGGGAAGCGTTTTTCATAATTTGTCGCTCATTGCCTTTTTTGCCTGGGTGGGCCTGGGGGCGGACGGGCTTTCCTCTTCCTGTTACGGCCCCGAAGAGGCTTTTTTGGCGTTGGGCAAACATCCCCATCTGGCTGTTTTCGTGGCTTTAGCCACCGCCCTGACCGTGTTTCTTCTGAGTGCCAGTTACTCTTTGATTATAGAAGTTTTTCCTTCCGGCGGTGGGGGGTATTTGGTGGCCAGCAAATTGCTGGGGCCCAACGCGGGTATGGTTTGCGGTTGCGCTCTTTTGATTGACTATTTATTGACCATCACCATTTCGGTGGCCAGCGGCACCGATGCGCTATTTAGTTTTTTGCCGGTGGAGTGGCAGCCGGCAAAGTTATGGTTTGCGGCCGGAGGGACGGTGGTTCTAACCGTCCTTAATTTAAGGGGAGCCAAAGAGTCAGTTTTGCCCTTGGTCCCGGTGTTTCTAGCGTTTATTTTTACCCATTTTTTCATCATCGTGTACTCGGTGGTTTCGCATTTATGGGATGTTCCACATTTGGTAACCTCCATTAATGCTGACATTCATGCGTCGGTTGGGGAGTTTGGCGTTTGGGGCGTGGTGTTTTTGATTTTGCGGGCCTACAGTTTGGGCGCCGGTACATATACCGGCATTGAGGCCATCAGCAACGGCCTGCCCATTTTGCGGGAACCTAAAGTCAAGACTGCCAAGCGGGCCATGCTCTACATGTCGCTGTCTTTGGCTTTTACCGTTGTGGGACTCATGTTCGCATATTTGATTTACGGCGTGGGCCACCAGGAAGGAAAGACCCTTAATGCCGTGCTATTTAACGCCATTTCGCAGGATTGGGGGATGAAGGGTTATGTTTTTGTTTTGATCAGTTTGGTGTCTGAGGCCTTATTATTGTTTATTGCCGGGCAAACCGGTTTTTTGGGCGGGCCTCGGGTTTTGGCGAGTATGGCCCTGGACCGTTGGTTTCCCACCAAATTCGCAGCTTTGAGCGACCGGCTGGTCAATCAAAAGGGAATTTTGCTCATGGGGATCGCGGCGTTGCTGACCATGTTCGCCACGCAGGGTTCGGTCAAGTTTTTAATCGTGTTATACAGCATTAACGTATTCATCACTTTTTGTTTGTCCCAATTGGGCATGGTGTTGCATTGGTGGCAGGACCGCCTCGAAAATCGGGAATGGGTCAAAAAGATTTCCATCAATGGCCTGGGATTCTTCTTCACCACCTTTATTTTGATTTTTATGACGGTGGTCAAATTCAACGAGGGCGGATGGATCACCTTGCTTATGACGGGATCCTTGATCATTTTTGCCGTGGCTATCAAGCGCCATTATTTACACACCATTAAACAATTGAAACGCTTAACTCCGTTGGTGCAAAGCATCCTTTCTCAGCCGCCGCAGCAACAACCTCTCCAGGTGATGATGCCCCATTTAGATCCCAATGCCAAGACCGCGGTGCTGGTGGTCAACGGGTTTAATGGCCTGGGGCTGCACACCTTGTTTAATGTTGTGCGGCTCTTCGGTACCCAGTTTAAGAATTATGTGTTTTTGCAAATTGGGGTGATTGACGCCGGGAACTTCAAGGGGCATCGGGAGGTGGAGGCTCTGGAACAGAAGATCAAGCAAGACAATCAGCGGTATGTTGAGTACATGCAGCGGGAAGGTTTCTATGCCGAGAGTGTAACTTCGACGGGCATTGATGTCATCAGTGAAGTGGAAAAACTAAGTGAAGACATCATGAAACGTTTCCCAGGCGTGGTGTTTTTCGGCGGCCAGGTGGTTTTTGAAAAAGAGACCTTTTTTAACAAGTGGCTGCACAATTACACGGTTTTTGCCCTGCAGCGCCGTCTCTACAACCACGGCATCCCCTTCGTAGTCATGCCCATCCGGGTTTAATTGGGTAATTGGGGACACATACCGTATTCCAATTTATGTCGCACTTAAAACTTGACCTGCACGGCATTTTTAATAAAGGAAACGCGATCGAATCCGAACTCAACCGCGTCATAGGCGACGCCGTGGCCAAAAAAATCGACGTGGTGGAAATCATTCCCGGCAAAGGCAGCGGCCAGTTAAAAAAGCGGGTGCTGCGGTTTTTGGACCAAAAGCACATCAAGGCCTTGTATCGCCGCCTGGAAAAAGACGACAAGAATTTCGGGCGGGTATTTGTGCATTTTTAAGACCACCACATGATTGAAAAAATAAAAGCATTCTTTATCTATCTCTATAATCAGTTGGTCAAAGCCGATGATTCCCCGCACCGCCTGGCCCTGGGATTTGGGGTGGGGGTGTTTTTAGGGATTTTGCCGTTGACCGGGCCTATCGCCTCTTTGGTGGTGGCGGCTGTTTTTCGGATCAACAAGGCCGCGGCCTTGCTGGGCAGTGTGGTGACCAACACCTGGCTAAGCTTTGTGACGTTTATGATTTCCCTAAAGATCGGCAGTTCGATTTTGGGGAGGGATTGGCAAGTGATCCTGGAGCGATGCCGCGATTTGATGCAGCATTTTGATTGGAAGGTGTTTTTGGATGTTTCCATGCAGGATATTGCCTTGCCGTTGTTTATTGGGTATCTTATTACCGGATTTTTTTCCGGGGTGATCGGTTATTTCCTTGCCAGATTGCTTTTAAGGATGAAACGAACGCAGGCCTAATTCTTCTTGTCTTTTTTAACGTAACTATATATACTAAGCTGATTTATAAAGCCACTGACTATGTATGAAAACCGCCGGCACTTGCGTTTCCGTGAAATTATCGATGTCCGTTGGGCTATTTTAGGCACGGACATCAGCGGTGAGGGGCAGCTTCTAAATATTAGCTCTTCCGGCCTTAAGCTGGTGACCGATGCACGCTTTGATCCCAACCAGCGGGGTCTTTTGTACATCGATGCCCACGGGCAGGTCCCACTGAAATTTGGGGCCAAAAAGGGCAAAGTGATTTGGGTCGAGCGGCTGCCTGACAATAAGCCCGGATACTTGTGCGGCATTGAATTTGCCAGCGACAAGGGTTGGGACAAAATCCTGAGTGACTGGATCAACAACAAAACGGAAGAATTGGGCCAGACCGGGGATGCCAAGATTCTCAATAATTATGTCATGTTAGATTAACAGGAGGAGCGCTGTGGCCGAGACCTTACTCAATAATCAGGAACAAAAAATCGAAACCATTACCGATCGCCAAAAGCAGAGCACTGCTCTTAGAGAAATCATCGGGTGGGTGCTGGCGGTGATCATGATTGGTTTGACGGCCTACGCCATGGTGCTGCAAAACCAGAATGTATTTATCCTGGCCGACGCCAACGAAAAATTTGACACCTCATCCATGGGACAGGCCGCCAATTACCGTTCTTATGTTGGGCAGTATAAAGACACCAAATTGCAGTTGGAAGAGACCACCCGCCGGCTGGATGTGGTGCAGCAGCAGCTCGACCAGGTCTCTGCTGAATTAGCCCAGACCAAGGGCATGCTCTCGGAAACCCAAGCGCAGCTGGTTTCCGCCCAGGAAGAGAATGCCCGCCTCCGGCAGGAGATCGTGGAGCTAGACATCCTTCGCAACACCGAGGGCGTCAAGAATGTGGACGAATTAGATGCCAAGATTAGGACCCTGAAAAAGAAAAATGTGGAAGTGACCACCCAGCTTGATAGTGTCAAGAATGAGTTGCGGGCGTTCCAGGCGGATTTTTCCAACCTGGATGAGGGTAAGTCTTTGGTGGTCCTGTTCCAGAATAAAATTAAATTGGTAAAGAGCCGCATGCGTTATTTGAAACAGGAGGCCTATTTTGCCAGGGTCGAGGCGCAGAAAGAAAGAGACCGCATCGAAGCCTTAAATGGCAACAATGGGTTTATCATCCGCGACGGCCAGCCGATCAAACCTGGAAATGCCAAAGGCTTTGCGATTGACGTTAAGATTGTTCCTTAGAAACCGGGGAAGTCAGGAATCATTAAGGGCGTATGAGAATGTTTTCATGCGCCCTTCTTTTTAAGCCGTTATCAAATTTGCCATAGGAGGAGCCCATGTCGCTCGAGGAAAAAATCACCCAGGATTATATACAGGCCATGAAAGCTAAGAACAGTGCGCGTTCTTCCTGTTTGAGTTTTTTGCGGGCCCAGTTAAAGAACATCATTATCGACAAACGGGTGGAAAAATGTTCGGACGAAGATGCGATGGCAGTGATTAAAAAGCAAATCAAGCAGCGGCAGGATTCCATTGCGCAATTTACCAGCGGCAACCGTCCCGACCTGGCCGCGAAAGAGGAAGCGGAAATGGTGATTTTGAAAAGTTACCTGCCGCCAGAGATGTCCGCCCAGGCGCTCGGTGCCGTCATTGACGGGGTCATCAAGTCGACGGGAGCCTCCTCTATTAAAGACATGGGACGGGTGATGAAAGAAGTATTGGCGAAACTGGCTGGCCAGGCGGATAATCAAACCGTGGGGGCGATGGTCAAGGAACGTTTGTCCAAGGCATAAATGGTTGTGGCGCGCCGATTCAAAAAATCCTGCATTGCGTTAGGGGCCGTTCTTGCGGTTGCTGTTTTGGTTTTTATTTTTTGGCTGCGCGACCGTTACGTGGTGCCGATTTTGACCTACCACAATGTCTCCGACCATCTGGGAGAGTTTTCTTTAAACAACGTCACCCCCCAATCCTTTGCCTGGCAGATGAACTTCTTAAAAAAGTACAATTACCATGTCATTAGTTTTGATGATTATGTGCAGGCGCATGCCAAAGGCCTGGCCTTTGCCCGCAACACCGTGGTCATCCATTTTGATGATGGGTATGACGACAACTACACCAATGCCTATCCCATCCTCAAACGCCATCGTTTTCCAGCCATGGTGTTTTTGGTTTCCGGCAGCGTTGGAAAGCCCGGATTCTTAAATTGGAATCAAATCAAGGAAATGGAAGCGGGACGTTTTATGGCAGGGTCCCACACCCACCATCACGTGCATTTGCCGGATGTCCCCTACAGCGTGGCCAAGGATGAAATCCTGACCAGCAAAGCCATCATCGAAGCCCGGTTGGGCCATCCCATTCTCTATTTTGTTTATCCATCCGGCGGATTTACCGAGGAGATCAAAGGCCTGGTCGAGGACGCTGGTTATAAAGCAGCCGGGACCACCAACCGGGGCCGGGACCGTCTTAACCGGGACCTTTTTGAACTTAACCGCATCCGCATCAAAAACAGTGAAACCCATCTGACCTTTTGGGCCAAATTGACCGGGTATTACAATCTGTTCCGCCGGAGCCGGTATAGCAATGCGTACACAGATAACCAGGGAAAGGACTAGCATGCCGTATCACTTGAATCAGGACGGCGGTTTTATCATCGATGATTACCAGGCGGAAAAGACGTTTGCCAATTTTTTTCCGGGAGTGGCGGGTCTTTACGGGATCCCGATGTGGGCTTTTTATGTCAACCGCGGCCAGGCGATCAGTTCCTTCGGCATTGAATCGAAAGACAAAGCCATCCTCGAATTCCAGCCGGCCAACAAGGCCTACCGGACTACGTCGCTGCAGGGGTTCCGCACGTTTTTAAAAATTGGCCAGAAATTTTATGAGCCATTTGCTAATCCACAGGTGTCGCCGTATAAAATTCGCCAGCGCATGACGATCACCAGCCATGATTTGACCATCGAAGAAACCAATGCCACTTTAGGCCTGCGTGTCAGGGTCAATTATTTCACTCTGCCCGAGGAGCCGTTTGCCGCGCTGGTGCGGCAGGTGCACATTGAAAACCTTTCCCGTAGAAAATTATCGGTGGCGTGTGTCGACGGCCTGCCGGTGATTAATCCGTACGGCCTTAAAGATTGGCTCAGCAAAAATTTATCGCGCACGGTGGAGGCCTGGGCCACGGTCCAGCAGGTGGACCGTAAAACCCCGTTTTACCAGTTGAAGGTGGAAGTAGCGGACACGCCGCAAGTCACGCATATTCCGGAGGGTCATTTTTATCTGGCCTTTGATGAGAATGGCCGGCTTTTGGACCCTATTGTGGAAGCGGCTTGTGTGTTTGGCAACGCCACAGATTTTTTGGTACCGGAGATTTTTAAAAATGTGAAGCATTTTAAAATCCCAACCAAACAGCAAACTGCCAATCGCATGCCGTCGGCCATGGTGCATGCACTTCTGTCGATCCCGCCCGGCAAGGCCAAAAGTTTGACCGCGCTCAGTGGTTTTGCGCATGATTTGCCTGAGCTTGACCGCTTGACCAAGGCCGTGACCAACGCCCACTATGTAACGGGCAAAGCGTACCGCAATCAGGCGATCATTGAAGAAATTAAGGGCCATTGTTTTACGGCCGGAGGGCATCGCGCCTTTGACCAATACTGCGGCCAGACGTTTTTGGACAATGTGCTGCGCGGGGGCTTGCCGGTGTCGGTCAAGACCGCCGAAGGCCCGGTGCCTTTGAACGTGTACAGCCGCAAGCACGGCGACCTGGAGCGGGATTATAATTTTTTTGTGCTGGCCCCGACGTTTTTGTCGCAGGGCAATGGTAATTTTCGCGATGTGAACCAAAACCGGCGCAATGATGTTTGGTTTAACCAGGATGTGGCTGACAGCGCCATCATCAATTTTTTGAATTTGGGTCAGGCCGATGGATACAATCCTTTGATTGTCAAAGGTCTGACGTTTGCGGTGGACAATGAGGCGGCCATCGACGCTATTTGTAAAGATTTTGTGCCGCAGGGAAACCTGCCGAAACTTAAGCGGCTGCTCAAAAAAGGTTTTTCTCCCGGCGAATTATTAAAGTTTGTGCTGCGGGAATGCCCCATCAAGGGCAGGCCAGAGGGTTTTTTGTCTAGCGTGCTTAGTGTGAGCCACAAACACGAACAAGCGGAATTCGGGGAGGGGTATTGGAGCGACCATTGGACGTACAATTTGGACTTGATTGAAAGTTATCTGCGGCTGTACCCTGAGCAGGTCCGGACGCTCCTCTTGGAGAAAAAAGTCTTTCATTTTTATTTGAGTGACGCCTATGTTCTTCCGCGCGCCAAACGGTATATTTTGACCGACCGCGGGGTGCGCCAATACCATTCCCTGGCCGAGAATGATGCGCAAGTTAAGGCCACGGCCAAAGGCCATCGATTGCGCATGCACGGCGGGCAGGGTGAGGTGTACCACACTGTTTTGCTGGTGAAATTATTATGTGTGCTGGCCAATAAAGCGGCGAGCTTGGACCCCAGCGGGGTCGGCATTGAAATGGAGGCCAACAAGCCGGATTGGTATGATGCTTTAAACGGTTTGCCGGGACTGCTGGGCTCGTCGATTAATGAAACATTTGAGTTGCAACGCCTGGCCAGATTTGTGCAGTCCATGTTGGCAGAGGCCAGGTCCGAGCAAGGCGCCGGCGTAGGCATGTTTGTGGAATTGGCCGATTTTATCCAGGGCCTGGCGCAATTACTTTCGGCGGCGCTGTCTGGCTTCGACTATTGGGAAAAATCCAATGATTTAAAAGAGCATTACCGGCAGAGCATCCGTTTAGGGATCGACGGCAAAGAACGTGCTGTGAGCTTTGCCGACATCGATACATTTTTAACCGGTATCATCCGCATGACTGAGCGGGGGGCCAAATCGGTGCACGATGCCAAAGGGCTTTTCCCGTCGTATTTTTATCATGAGGTGACCAAGCATGAGGAATTAGACCACAGCCATCCCCGCCATGTGCGGGCGTTGGCGTTTAAGCGCCATGACCTGCCGCATTTTTTGGAAGGGTTTGTGCATGCTTTGCGGGTGAGCGACCGCAGCGTTGCCCTGGCCCTGCATCAGGCCGTGGACAAAAGCGATTTGTACGACCGTAAACTCAAAATGTACAAAGTCAATGCCCCTTTGTCCGGGGAGAGTGAAGAGATAGGGCGCACGCGGATTTTTCCTCCGGGCTGGCTGGAGAATGAGTCGGTGTGGCTGCATATGGAGTACAAGTACCTGCTGGAGCTCTTGCGCCGGGATTTGCCGGAGCAATTTTTTGCCGGGGCCCGGCAATGTTTGATTCCCTTTCAAGACCCTGCCCGGTATGGCCGCAGTGTTTTAGAGAATTCGTCGTTTATTGTCTCCAGTGCCCACGAAGATAAGAATTTGCACGGCCAGGGATTTGTGGCCAGGCTGTCAGGATCGACGGCGGAATTCGTGCACATGTGGCTGCTCATGTGCGCGGGACTAAAGCCCTTTGGCTTAAATGAGCAGGGACAATTGACCCTGACGTTCAAACCAATTTTACCGTCTTGGTTGTTTAGCAAAAAGGCGGAAGGGGGTTTTCCTGCCAACACCTTTGCGTTTAAATTCCTAAATTCCGCTTTGGTGGTTTACCATAATCCCAAGCAACGGAACACATTTGGCAGCAATGCCGTTGCGGTCCTTAAGATGGTTCTCACATACCCTAAGAGGAAAGATACATTAGAGATCAGTGGCGGTACCCTGAGCGGCGATCTCGCCTTGGATGTGCGGGGCCAAAAAATTAACCGTATCGATGTCTTTTTAGGATAATGAATTTGTTTTGGTAGGGATTGTTATACAATGTTATACTTTTAGGGAAGGGAGGATCATATGACTATACTTAAGGCTTTCCGTTTGGAAAAAACACTGGTCAACCGGTTATCCAAAATTGCTAAGGTTTCCCATCGTTCTGAGAAGTATTATGTCGAGGAAGCTTTGCGTCAATATTTGGAAGAATACGAGGATGTGCGCATAGCCAAGGAACGTCTGGATGACCCTAAGACCAAATTCATCTCAAGCAAAGAAATGAGGCGCCGGCTTGGTTTATAGAGTTGAGTATGCGGAGAGTGTTGAAAAAGACCTCGCCAAGCTAGATAAACCTTTACGGGCAAAAGTCGTCCATAAAATTGAAAATTATTTGGCCAGAGACCCTGAAGGTCTGGGAAAGCCGTTAGCAGGCGTTTTTAAAGGATTCTGGCGTTACCGTTTTGATGATTATCGGATTATTTACCGGATTAAGTATAGAGAGATTTTAATCTCTGTTTTCCGCATTGGTCACCGCAAGAATGTTTACTCCAAACCTTTGTCTAGTTAAGAAGTGGAATGTAAGTATGGTTGCGTTGATCCATGAACTGCTTTTGGAACGTAATCACATTGCCGCACAACAGGATGATTTTCGTAAGGGGAAAGGAATAAATTGGAGAAAATCGGATTCATCAAAGGCGGGCAGCTGGCCAAGATGATGCTGGAGGCAGCCGCCGGTTTTGACATTCACAGCTTTGTTTTGGACAATGACCCACAATGCCCCTGCCGCTGGTTATGCCATGAATTTGTGCTCGGCGATTGCCTGGCCTTTGATGATGTCTATTCCTTCGGCAAAAAAGTCGACCTGTTGACGTTCGAATATGAGCACATCAACGCTCAGGCCTTAAAAAAACTGCAGGCCGAGGGGCTGGCGATTTATCCGGACCCAAGAATTTTAGAAATGGTGCAGGACAAGGGCCGGCAAAAGGAATTCTTCATCGCCCACCAAATCCCCACCGCCCAGTTCCGCTTGATCGGCAACCGCCAGGCCTTGACCGCCGCGGCGGATTTTTTTCCGGCCGTGCAAAAGACCCGCACCGCCGGCTATGACGGCCGGGGGGTCTACAAAGTCCATTCTACGGCAGACATCCCAGGGGCTTTTGACGGGCCCAGTGTTTTGGAACGCTGCATCGATTTTGACAAAGAAATCGCCGTGCTGGTGGCCCGCAATGTGAAGGGCGAGACCGCGGTTTATCCGACGGTGGAGATGGTGTTTCATCCAGTTAAGAATTTAGTTGAGTTTCTGGCTAGCCCTGCTAATATCACAGAAGAGGTCGACCAAAGGGCGCGTCAGATTGCGGCCAAGATCGCTTCCGAATTGCACGTGGTTGGGATCCTGGCGGTTGAGATGTTTGTGACCAAAACCGGTGAGGTGCTGGTCAATGAGATCGCCCCACGGGTCCACAACAGCGGCCATCATACCATTGAAGGCAATCACACCTCGCAATTTAAACAGCATTTGCGCGCCATCATGGGCCTGCCGCTGGGCCCCACCGGCACCAAAGCTCCGGCGGTCATGGTCAACATATTAGGCAGCGAAGGGTGTGTAGGCAAGGCCCGTTACAGCGGCATCGAAGCCGCTCAAGCTCTGGGTGGCGTTCATATTCACTTGTATGGCAAAGAAATCACCAAACCATTTCGAAAAATGGGGCATGCGACGGTGATTGATCATGATATTGCGGCGGCCTTAAACAAAGCCCGCCAGGTCAAGGAACTCATTCAGGTACAGGTATAATATGGCAAGTCCTCGCAAGGCACAACATCTAAAACCGCTCGTCGGCATCATCATGGGCAGCCAATCCGACTTAAATATCATGGGTGCCGCTGCCGACATGTTGGAAAATTTCAGCATTCCCTTTGAAGTCACGGTGGTCTCCGCCCACCGCACGCCCAAACGGATGTTTACCTATGCGTCCGGCGCTGCCAAACGCGGACTCAAAGTCATCATCGCCGGGGCAGGTGGCGCAGCGCATTTGCCGGGCATGGTCGCGTCGTTGACCACGTTGCCGGTCATCGGGGTGCCGGTCAAATCCGCCAACTCCCTGGATGGTTTGGATTCCCTGCTCTCCATTGCCCAAATGCCGGACGGCATACCAGTTGCCACGGTCGCGGTCAATGGGGCCAAAAATGCCGGCCTATTGGCGGCAGAAATCATGGCCTTGTCCAACGCGCGCATCGCCGGCAAATTAAAGACGTATAAATTAACCTTGAAGCAAAAAGTCGAACATTCGGTAAGGACCATGGCCCGCAAAGGTTTTAAAGCCGTGCGGGCATCCGCATAGATGTTTCCCGACCAGGGCATTTCTCCTCAATCCAGCATCCGCCAGGACATCCGCTTTTTGATGGACCTGCTTGCCCAGACCATCCGTGAGCAAGAAGGGGAAGCGCTGCTGCTTAAAATCGAGCAGATCCGCACCCTGGCCAAGCAAATCCGCACCGCCCACAATCCTTTGCTGGTGGAATCGCAGAAAAAACTCATCGCCTCGCTCAGTGTGACCGAGGCGTATCATGTGGCCCGCTCGTTCACGATTTATTTTCAGTTGGTCAATATTGCCGAGGAAGTCCAGCGCATCCGCCGGCTGCGCGATTATGACCGCAGCGAAGACATCGTGCAGGACATGTCGCTGCGCGGGTTATTTAAAGATTTGACGGACAACGGCCTGACCCCTAAGCAAATCGCCGCGTTTCTTTCCGATTGCGACATAAAGCCGGTGCTGACCGCGCATCCGACGGAAGCCAAGCGCCGTACCGTGCTGGACCATTTATTTTTCATTGCCAGCCAGCTTATTCAGCTTAACCGTCCGGATTTGACCAATTCCGAACGCGAGGAATTTACCAAGCACATTAAGGAGACTTTGGAAATTCTTTGGCAGACCTCGGAAGTGCGTAACCGCAAGGTGGAGGTCCTGGATGAAGTCGACCAGACGCTGTATTATTTTGACCGCACCATCATTGCCATGGTGGCCAGCATCCATGACAGCATTTACCGCGAGTTTGCCCGCCGGGGGACGACACTCGCCCGCGACATCAAACCGTTTATCCATTTTGGTTCCTGGGTCGGTTCGGACCGCGATGGCAACCCCAATGTCACGGCCGCCATCACCAGGACCACAGCCCTCAAACAGCGCCGGGTGATTATTGGTTTTTATTTGTCCCGCATGGAGGACTTCATCCGCCGCTTCAGCCAGTCCGACCAATATATTGATGTCAGTAAAAAATTGATCGATTCGATCGAAGACGACAAAGTGCTGCTGCCGGATTTGGCCGCGGAGCTGGACCGTTTTGAGTCGCACGAAATCTACCGCAAGAAATTTTCTTTTATCCACCGGCGCCTGACCCTGGTCTTGATCGCCTCGCGCGGCGCCTATCCCACCAGTGAAGAATTCATCGAGGATTTGCGGCTGGTGCAGCAAAGTTTACTTAAATTTAAAGGCCAGCACACCGCCCATGGCGATTTGGAGCACCTCATTATCCAGGCCAGGACCTTTGGTTTTCATTTGGCCCAGCTGGATTTCAGGGACCATGCCGGAAAAATCCATAAAGCCATGCAAGAAATTTTCGGGCAGGCACCCACACTGGAGCAGTTGCTCAAAGCCATTGCCGGACGGATGCCGAAAAAACGGAGTACTACCACCTCCTCAACCCCGGAGGTTGAGGATTTGCGGCAGCAACTCAAGGTCTTTGATTATTTAAAAAATGAATTTGATGCCAAAATCGTGGACAGCTATATCCTCAGCATGACCGAAACACCTTTGGATATGCTGGGCCTGCTGTATTTAGCCCGTCGGCAAGGGTTGGTGGAATTTAAGGGCAAGTCTGCGGTGTTCGCACGCATCGGACTGGTGCCGTTGTTTGAAACCATCCATGCCTTGCAGGCTGCCAAGGATGTCATGGACGCCTTGTTTTCCATGCCCGTTTATCGCTCGTACTTAACCGCCCGGGGCAGTGTGCAGGAAATCATGCTCGGCTACTCCGACAGCAGCAAAGACGGCGGCTATTTGGCCGCCAATTGGAATTTATATGTGGCGCAGAAAGAGCTGGCCCGGGTCGGAGAGAAACACGGGGTCAGCATCAAGTTTTTTCACGGCAAGGGCGGCACCATCGACCGCGGAGGCGGCGAATCCCACCGCGCCATTTTGGGCCAGCCGTTTTCAGCGGCGGAAGGACGCATCAAATTGACGGAGCAGGGAGAGGTGATTTCGCAAAAATATGCCAATCCGTTGGTGGCCAAACGCAATCTGGAGCAGCTGATCACCGCCGTGGTCACGGCCAATTTGATCACCCGCAAAGAGATCAAACACAATACCAAGATTAAAAAATGGGAAGAGCAGGTGCGCATTCTATCGGAAGATGCGTTTGAATTTTACCGCCAACTGGTATTTAAGACCCCGGGATTTCTCGACTTTTACCATGAAGCCACCCCGATCGATGTTTTAAAGATCACCAACATTGGTTCGCGGCCGGCCAGCCGGGGCAATGATCGCTCTTTTGACCAATTGCGGGCGATTCCCTGGGTCTTTTCCTGGGTGCAATCGCGCTACATCATTTCCGCCTGGTACGGCATCGGCCATGCCCTGCGCAAATATATTGACGAGGGGGGAGACGAAGGCCTCAAACAGCTGCAGGAGATGCACCGCCAATGGCCGTTTTTTAATTCGATGATGCACAATGTGCAGGCCTCACTCGCTAAGACCGATTTATATATCGCCCAGCTGTATGCCGACATCGTAGAAAACGGAGAGTTGCGGGTCAAAATTCATGACACCATTTCCCAGGAATATGAGCGGGCGGTTGCGGTGGTCTTGGAAATCACCCAGCAAAAAGAGCTTTTGGATTACCATAAGGTTTTGCAGGAATCGATCAAATTGCGCAACCCTTATGTGGACCCGTTAAATTATATTCAGGTGCGTTTTCTCAAAGAGCAAAAGGCCTTGGCCAAAATGTCCGAGGTGCCGCCTAAGAAGCAAGCCCAGATTGACGAAATCCTACTGCTGACCGTCAACGGTATTGCCTCAGGCATGAAAAGCACGGGGTGAGACAGTATGCATAAATGTTTATGTTTAGGGCTAATGTGCGCCCTGTCGTCGGGCTGTCTGTGGGTCCGCGAGCAGGCGTACACCTACGACGTGCCAACGGGCGTCTATAAGGCCGTGTACCATGACCTGCGTTCCATCCCTGAGAAGGACAAAGGGCCGGACAAGACCAAAATGGACGACTGGCAGGATTTAAAAGCGGCGCTGAGTAAAACCGATGAGTACGCCGCAGACAAAAACATCAAAATCCTTTCCAAAAAACTCTTTCAAGAGGGCCGCACGCTCTCTGCCAAAGCCGAGTATCAGGTGCAATGCCCAACCTGTTTTAGCGACCTTGCGGACCTTTTGAAGACCCTTTACAGCGATGGCGAATGGCAGATCTTCAATGACGAAATCTTCCTGATTGTACCGCTGCGCCTGGGCTTGAGCGCAACCAATGGGAAATTGATCAAAACCGCCCAGAACAATATAGTCGTTTGGCCCACCAACACCCAGGTTTTCGCTTTTACGGTCATGGACAAGCGCAGCCAAGGGGTGTCTTTGTTGAATGATTATATCAACGACCTTGATCTTCAGCCCATTCCTTAGGTCCCGTCCGCAGCAGGAATTTTGTACCGTTCTATTTTGAATTGTGTTACAATGCCACTTCTTTGGGTTAACCCATAGACCTCCATTGAGTTATGAATAAGAATACCAATATTATTAAGCGTTTTAAGGGCCGCCGCCTGCTGGTTATTGGTGACTTGGTGCTGGACCAGTATATTAAAGGCAGTGTCAGCCGCATTTCCCCGGAAGCGCCGGTGCCGATTGTGGTGCAAGATGAGTCGTTTTATACCCCAGGCGGAGCCGCCAATGTAGCCAATAATTTACGCAGTTTGGGGGCTGAGGTTGTCCTGGTAGGAAAAATCGGGGATGACATTGAAGGCGGCATCCTAAAAAGAGAGTTGTCCAAGCGCAGCATCCAGACCGGCGGTGTTTTTGTGGATCAGAACATGGACACCACGTTTAAGACCCGCATCATTGCCCAGCATCAGCAGGTGGTGCGGGTGGACCGCGAGACCCCGCCGACGGAAAAGGCAGATAACATTAAACACAAACAGATTTTACCGTTTTTGCGCCGCCGGTTTACTGATTTTGATGCGGCGATTGTGTCGGACTATGGCAAGGGCATGTTCGACATGGGGTTAATGAGCCAGATTCATGAATTGGCGTTGCGGCATAAGGTCCCGGTGGTGGTTGACCCCAAATTGGAGGACCTGCGGGCGTACGGGCAGGTCAGTTGCATCACCCCCAATAAAAAAGAAGCGGAAGCGGCGCTTAAGTCCATTTCCTTAGAAGCGCACAAGGCGTTAGGGATGCGTTCAGTCAGTATGGACAAAAAGGAAGATATTGCAGCCAATGGCCAGGCCTTATTGTCTTATTTAGGGATCGACTCTTTGTTAATTACGTTGGGAGAACAGGGCATGTACTTATTCGAGCACAATAAGCCGCCATATCCTATCCCGACCCGGGCCAGGGAAGTGTTTGACGTGTCCGGCGCGGGAGACACGGTGATTTCGGTGTTTACGTTGTGCATGGCGGCAGGCGCGGACAAACGCCATGCGGCGGACATTGCCAATGACGCTGCCGGAGTGGTGGTGGGCAAAATGGGCGCGGTGGCCATTGAGCTGGAGGAATTAAAGCAGGCGGTGGCTTCCCGATGAGGATGGCGCCATGAACGTGGTCGGAGTCATCCCGGCGCGTTTTGCCTCCACACGTTTTCCCGGCAAAGTGCTGGCGGATTTGGGCGGCAAGCCAATGGTGCAACATGTTTGGGAAAAAGCCCGGCAATGCCGCAATTTGGATGAAGTCTTGATCGCCTGTGACCATCCCGATGTTTTAAAGGCGGCCCAAGCATTTGGGGCTAAGGCTGTCATGACTGATCCAGCCCTGGCATCTGGTTCTGACCGCATTGCCGCAGCGGTCAAAGATTTGGTTTGTGGTATTGTGGTTAATATTCAAGGCGATGAACCATTCATCGACCCGGCAACCGTTGATGCTGTGGTGGCTCTTTTAAAGAATGATGCGCAGGTTAAGATGGGGACGGCGATCAAGGAAATTAGCTCTGAGGCGGAATTTCAAAATCCCAATGTGGTTAAATGCGTGGTGGACTTGGGCGGCAACGCGTTGTATTTTTCCCGTTCGCCAATCCCGACGCATGGCACCACAAAATATAAACATTTGGGGTTATATGCCTACCGCAAAGATTTTTTATTGACCTTCACGCGTTGGCCAGCGTCGAGTTTGGAACAAACGGAAAAGCTGGAACAGCTGCGGGTTTTGGAAAATGGACACAAGATAAAAACAGTTGTGACAGCTTATGAATCATTGGCCATTGATACACCGGACGATTTGCAAAAGGCGCAAGCATGGTTAAGACAGTCAAAATAAACACCCGGGTGCAGTTTGGCGGCAAGCATCCGCTGGTGCTCATTGCCGGCCCCTGCGTGATTGAATCCGCGTCGAGCGCCCTGGCGATCGCCCGAAAACTCAAAGCGATCACCGGCAAATTGGGTGTGCCGTTTGTGTTTAAGGCCAGTTACGATAAAGCCAACCGCACGTCGATCAAATCTTTCCGGGGACCGGGGGTGCGTGAGGGTTTAGAAATTTTGGCGCAGATTAAGAAGACGCTCGGCGTGCCGGTCTTAAGTGATGTGCATAGCGTGGCAGATGTGGCCGCGGCAGCTGAGGTTTTGGACATTATTCAAATTCCGGCGTTCTTGTGCCGGCAAACGGATTTGATCGTCGCTGCCGCCAAGACTGGCAAAGTGGTTAATGTCAAGAAGGGGCAGTTTTTGGCGCCGTGGGACGTGTCCGGCATTATTAAAAAAATGGAACAGGCAGGAAATCGCAATTTGCTGTTGACCGAGCGTGGGTCGAGTTTTGGGTATAATAATTTGGTGGTCGACTTTAAAGGCATGGCCATCATGCGCAAATTTGGCTACCCGGTGGTGTTTGATGCCAGCCACAGCGTGCAAAAGCCGGGGGGTTTAGGCCACTCGTCGGGCGGCGAGAGCGAATACATTCCTTTGTTGGCCCGCTGCGCCGTTGCCGCCGGGGTGGATGCTCTATTCTTGGAAACGCATCCGAATCCTAAGAAGGCCCTGTCCGACGGCCCCAACATGCTGCCGCTGGCTAAAGTGGAAGAATTTATTTTATGCTTAAACGTGCCAGACAAGTCATAGAAATCGAAGCCCAGGCGGTCAAAGGCCTGCTCAAGAATTTGGACGGTACCTTTGTCGAGGCCGTGGATTTGATCGCCAAATGTGCTGGCCGGGTGGTGGTCTGCGGCATGGGCAAGACCGGCATCATCGGCCGCAAAATCGCCGCCACGCTCTCGTCCACCGGCACGCCCAGCGTTTATCTGCACAGCGCCGAGGCCGTGCACGGTGATTTGGGCCAAGTGATGCCCAAAGACATCGTGCTGATTATTTCTCAAAGCGGCCAGACCGAGGAGACCCTGCGGCTTTTGCCGGCCATCAAGAAAATCGGGGCCCGCACCATCGCCATGACCGGAAACATGAAATCTTCGTTGGCGAAATATAGTGATATCGTGCTCAATACCTGTGTGGCAAAAGAAGGATGCCCGTTGGGGCTTGCACCCATGGCTTCCACCACCGCGACCTTGGCGCTCGGAGATGCCTTGGCTGCCTGTCTCATCGACCGGCGGGGATTCAAGCAGGAAGATTTTGCTTTAAACCACCCCGGCGGCACCTTGGGGCGCCGGCTGCTCCTTAAAGTCGATGACATCATGCGCTCCGGCGAGGCCTTGGCGAAAGTGGGGCCGAACACAAAAGTCAAAGACGTGCTGCTTAAAATCACCCGGGCCCGCAGCGGCTGCGCTTGCGTGGTGGACGGCAAGGGGCATTTGCTGGGCATTTTCACCGATGGGGATTTGCGCCGCCATGTCAACGAAGGGGCCGCGGTCCTGGATGCGCCGGTCAAAAACGTGATGACTCTGAAACCCCTGGCGGTCAAGCGGGACAAGCTGGCTGCCGAGGCCTTTGACATTTTAAAGACCAAACGCGTCGACGAGCTCCCGGTCATTGACCAGGCCAAAAAATTGGTGGGACTTATCGATGTTCAGGATTTGTTGAAAGCGGGATTGGTATGAGGGATGTTTTGCGGCGGATAAAGCTGTTGGCCCTGGATGTCGATGGCGTCATGACGGACGGGAAAATCATTTCCGATGCCCAGGGGATCGAAAGCAAAAATTTTGATGTTCAGGACGGGCTCGGCCTGGTGCTGTTGCGCCAATGCGGCATTAAGACCATGATCATTTCCGCCCGGCATTCCGACGTGGTGAAATACCGCGCCGAGGACCTGAAGATTGATAGGGTTTTCGTGGGCGTACAGCCTAAACTTGAGTCCTATCAAAAGACCGTGAAGGAATTTGGGATCGGCGACGGCGAGGTCTGTTACATCGGCGATGATTTGACCGATTTAGTCATCATGAAGCGGGTGGGATTTGCGGCCGCGGTGGCCAACGCGGTGTTTGAAATCAAACGCGCGGCGCATTATGTCACCAAACATTGCGGCGGCGAGGGCGCGGTCCGGGAAGTCATTGAACTTATTTTGCGGGCACAAGGGAAATGGGGGACTGCGCTATATGAACATTAAGACGCTTGTTCTTGCTATGGGGATGGTGGTGTGGGTCGCCACGGCGGGTTTCGCCGCGGAAGCACCGGTGAGCGAGATACCTGCCGCCCAGGAGGTCCCCACCCAGCAATTGGAAGGTTTTAATCTAAACGGTTATACCAGCACCGGCAAAAAGGCCTGGGAGATTAACGGCGACAAGGCCGACATTTCCGATGAGAAAATCGATGTCACCAACGTGAACGCGAATTTTTATGATCCCAAGCAGAACGCGAATTTAAAGTCCCGCACCGGCACCATTGACAAAGTAAACGGCGACCTGCACCTGCAGGACGATGTGGTCATCACCGCCGAGCGCGGCACCACCATGACCACGGACAGCCTGGATTGGAAACGCAGCCAGGATTTGGTCACCACCGACGATCCGGTGCGCATCGAGGACGAGCAGGGGACAGTGACCGGCGTGGGCCTTAAGGGCCATCCGAATTTAAAAACGGCCCAGTTGAATGAAGATATCAAAGCCGTCATCAATACGAACAAGGACTTGAAAGCGCCGGCCCAGACCGTGGAAATCACCTGCGACGGGCCCATGGAAATGGACCAGGGACGCATGTACGCGGTGTTTAATAAAAATGTGGTGGCCATGGAGCCGGCCAGCGGCAGGAAATTGTATGCCGACAAAATGGAAGTGTGGTTCGACGATAAGAATAAAAAGATCAAAAAGGTCATCTGCTCCGGCAACGTGAAAGTCATTCAAGGCAACAATGCCAGCTATGCGGATGAAATGGTCTACACGGGCTCGGATGAAAAACTCATCATGACCGGCCGGCCGAAACTGGTATTTGACACCGGCGGGGAAAGCGGCACGGGCATGTTCCAAAAAGTAGGGAATTAATGAAACTCCTGGAAGCAAAAAATCTGGTGAAAACGTACGGCGGCCGGCGCGTGGTCGACGGCCTCACCATCTCCGTCGGGCGTTCGGAAATCGTGGGTCTGCTGGGCCCCAACGGCGCCGGCAAGACCACCTCCTTTTATATGGTGGTGGGCATCGTGGCCCCGGATGAGGGGCAGGTCATTTTTGACCATGAGGACATCACCCGTCGCCCCATCCACCAGCGCAGCCATTTAGGCATCGGGTATTTGGCGCAGGAGAGTTCCATTTTTCGAAAACTGACCGTGTCGGAAAACATCATGGCGATTTTGGAGACCCTGCCGATCAGCCCCATGGAACGCAAGCGCCGGCTGGAAAGTTTGCTCGAAGAGCTCAACATTGCGCACTTGTATAAGTCCCGCGCCTACACGCTCTCCGGCGGGGAGCGCCGGCGCTTGGAAATCACCCGCGCCTTGGTCACCAACCCGTCGTTTTTGCTGCTCGACGAACCTTTCTCCGGCATTGACCCCATTGTGGTGGCCGAGGCCCAGGAAATCATCCGCGACTTGAAAAAGAGGGGGCTGGGGATTTTGCTCACTGACCACAATGTGCGTGAGACCTTGTCCATCACCGACCGTTCGTATCTGGTGGCCGACGGCAAGATTTTAAAGTCCGGCACAGCGCAGGACCTCATCAACGACCCCAAGGCCCGCAAAATTTATCTGGGCGAGAATTTCAGCATGTAGATATATGGGTGCCAACTTAAACCATCACGAAAGGGCATTTGAACCATGAAAGTTGAAGTCAAAAAAATGGATGCACTAAAGAGGGAACTGCGGTTCGAAATTCCCAAGGACAAAGTCACCGAGGCCATGGACCATGTGTATGGCGAAATCAGCAAGCATGCCAAAGTCAAAGGGTTTCGGCCCGGCAAAGTGCCGCGCCACATTCTGGTTAATTCGCACGGCAAGATTGCCCAGGAAGAGACCATTAAGAAACTGATCCCCGAGGCCTATCACGCGGGCATCCACCAGGAGCAACTGAGCCCCATTGACCTGCCGGACATTTCCGACGTGTCCTTAAAAGACGGGATCTTGACGTTTAAGGCCACGCTGGATATTCGGCCGGAGATTACCATCAGCGATTATAAAGGGATCAAAGTCAAACGCCCCAGCTCCACTGTTACCGACGAAGACATCAACAAGACCCTGGAGTTTTTCCGTAAGGGCCGCGGCGAGGGTCAGCAAGTGGCTATCGACGATGCCTTTGCGCACGGCATGGGCTTTCCCAACCTGGAAGAGTTTAAAAAAGCCTTGACCCGCCAGTTGGAGCTGGACAAAGACCGCCAGGGTCGCATCGATGTTGAGCAGCAAATCATTGAACATCTGATGAAACATGCTAAATTAATAGTTCCCCAATCGTTGGTCAACCGCCATTTGGAGCATCGGTTGCAAGAGACCCTGCACCGTTTGAAACACCAGGGCATGGGTGAAGAAGAGTTGAAAAAGAAGGAAGAGGAGTTGCGCCAAAGTCTGCCTGGAGCGGTCGAGCGCGACGTGAGGGTCTTTTTGATCCTGGAGCAAATCGCCAAAACCGAAAACATCACCGTGGCCAGCCAGCAGGAAAATTTGCCGGGCAAGGTGATTGAGTTTTTACTGAAGGAAGCGAAGTGGGAATAGACCATGGATAATAGAATTTCGGTAATGATGTGTTGCATGTTTCTTTGGTTTGCGGATGCTTCGGTTGGCCACGCCGATCAAGATGCTGCGCAAATTATGGAGAGGACAATCAAACACTATCAAAATATGAAAACTTTTTCGTCGGAAGGGATCATCACCGATGATGATCCTGAAAGCGGAGAGGCTTTTAATAAAAAATTTGCTATCAAGTTGGCGAAACCGAACTTTTATAACATAACAATTGAATATGGCAGCAAATCGTTTACGGCTTCGTGGGCTGTAT